>CAMNEX010000021.1 GCA_946536825.1 uncultured Selenomonadales bacterium
GTAAATTTCCCGGCATGAGCTACATAATTTTTCCCGGCAATGTCGGCAACGTCGATACGCTCCGCAAAATCGTCGAAGTGCTCGGTGCATAAAAAAAAAACTCCCCACAGCGGGAGCCTTTTAAAAATTTTCAACGCAACGATTTATTTTTTGGACTCCAACTTTATCTGAACGGAATTTAATTGAACGCCGCCGGAAAGAAGTTCTTCGCCGTTTTTCGCCCACGGCGTCCACTCGCCGTCGAATTTATGCACGCGATAAAAAATATCAAAATTACTCGCGCCCGCCTCGTCCAGGCGGATTTTTATTCCCGTGATTGATTTTGATTCGCCTGTCGTGCCTGCCATCTTCGCCGTTGAAACTTCTTCCGACCAACCTTCCTGCGCGTTGAAGTACACAGAATAATAAATTTCATGAAACGGCTTGGAAAAATCTATCCTAATCGCCTGAATATCAAACCGTTGGTCAAGCGCGTTGCTGAATTGCTCCTCGCTTTTCCAAGATTGCCAACCTCTGTTACCAACATGCGTTTGATAAGCGAGCAACGGACGATTCCGAATTTTTTCTTTCTCAAGCGTGATAATTCGCTCGCACATGTTCTTGAGCGAGTAGACCCATATATTGAGATTATCCGCGGGCGAATATTTTTCAACCCAGAAATTTATATACTTGTCCAAAGAATTTTCAATGTAAAGGGCGTCGTCATATTCGTCAATTTGTTCACCAAAATAATCCGCAACAAATTTTTTCCAATATTTATTTGCGCCGAGAAAACACGCGCCGGCTCCGTTGCGGTGCGCGTACATGAAATTTTTTGAAGCGTCCACAATGCAATAATCCACGCCCGACGCCTCATTTATGAAACTTTGATAATCCAACGGGTCATGCGTGCGAGTGAGCATTATAAATTTCGTTTCGGGTCTGCAGAACAATGCCCAATGCGTCAGCGTGCCCATTGTCGCTGCAATTTCGTCCGCGCCCATGATTAAGGAAATTTGCTCCGGGAGTTTCAATTTCTCCATAGAAATTGCCTCGAAGCCGTGCGCAACAAAAAAATCCTCGAAGTATTGCTCGTTATAACATTGCACGCCCTCCGCAAATTTTGTCCGCGTCAAATATAATTTCTTATGTTCGCCCGGTTTGATTCGCGATTTTATTGCCTGATACGGAATTAAAAATTCTTTCGTGAAAATTCTCGGATTGTATTGCGATTGCTCCGGAACTGTGATTGAGCGGCATTGCGTCGGCTTACTTACGTAGATAATTCGCTCGGTGTCAATGCCCATTAAACGAAAAAATTCATCAAACCACGGCTTGTAACCGCGATAGGAAATGATAAACAAAATTTTCGTCTTCAAGTCGGGATTCTGTATGACATACCAAAGGCGGCTCCAACACTCAACCAGAAAATGCCCGAAGTGCCCGACTACCGTGCCGCCAAAAATTACGTCCTCGTCAAGATAAATAAGTTCCTCGCGCTTAACAGTGTAGGATCTGTTGATACAAATGGCGATATTCCCGCCGCCATTGTTCGGTCGTTGCGAAAAGCCCGTAACGAAATTGAAATTTTCATCACACACACCGCCATAAAGTAATCTTTCAATTTTGCGAGCCGGCAAAATTATTCCGCGCTCAATAACTTGCACGGCGGGTTTTTTGTTGGAAAATCTTTTCTTCGATAAATCGCTTTGCCAGTCTTCCACGTCCTGAACGTATAATTTCTTCAACGAACTTTCTGCCATTAATCAAACACCTTCCGCAAAAATTTTTTGCATTATATAAACGAAATTTTTCAGCGTCAAGAAAAAAAATGCTCCCTGCGCGGGAGCTTTTTTATAAAAAATTTTTTTCAATACTCGTGATCGACGAAAAGCGCAACATCTATTCTGTTTCCGCCCAAATCCATTTCCACTGTAAGATATTGCGCTTCGCTGATTTTTATTGCGTAATCTTCTTCAAGCGTCAATTCCGGCGGAGTTATGTCCACTGAAAAACCCATTTGTGAAAAATTCGTTGCGGCGCGAGCCGTCAGCATGTTTGCTATTTCGCGAATTGCACTTTGCGCCATTTCTCCGAATTTCGTCACCGGTACGCCCAACATTATCGTTGACGCTATGTATTTTGCTGTGTCTGTCGTCATGTTGTAAACTACGTTGCCCCGAAGTTGTTTTGTCAAGCCGACTTTGATCATCACGCCGTTGCTTATTACATTTCTGTCTTGAAGGTAAATCCGCTGTCGTTTCGGCATCGGGAAACCCATTTGCGGCATCACTTCCATAAATGCTTCTATTATCGGGTTCACAAGTTTTGCATCCACCCTATCCAAGTCTCCTTCCGATAAAATTTGTCTTTAATTTTCTATGCAAATGCGTTTTTTACCTGCCGCATTGGCAAATTTATTTTTCTCTGCTATTCTGAACAAAAATTTTTTGCAGGAGGAATTTTTATGCTGAAAAAATTTCTTATCGCCTTCCTTTTTATTTTCCTGACTTCCGCGCAGGTCTCCGCACAAAAAATTCTCTTTATTCCGCACGACGACCGCCCTGTTTCCTTTCAACAGCCCGTCGAAGTCATTGAGCAGTTGAATTACGAAATTATTTCACCGCCAGCCGAAATTTTGACGCGCCCCGACGATTTATGGCTTTGGTTTAATGAAAATGCGCCACAAGCCGTCGCCGCTGTCGTTTCCTCGGACGCGTTGCTTTACGGCGGTTTAATTCCCTCGCGCTCGCACCAAATTTCCTACGATATTTTAATTTCCCGCGTCCAAAATTTCAAAACTCTCCGCGAAAACAATCCGAATCTCAATTTATATCTTTTCGGCTCGCTAATGCGCACTCCCGCTTTCGGGACGCCCGGCGACCGCGAAGAACCCGACTATTACGGGCAATACGGCGCGGATATTTTCCAACTCACCAAACTTTTGGATAAGCAGGAAATTTCCAAGCTCAGTCGCAAGGAAAAAAATCAGCTCGCTACCCTGGAAAAAAATATTCCCGACGAAATTTTAGACGATTGGTTTGCTCGCCGCGTAAAAAATCTCGCCGCCACGAAAAAACTTTTGGACTTTACAAACGACGACATTGTCAATTTTTTTATTATCGGGCGCGACGATAATGCCGCACTAAGTCAAACTCACCGCGAAAATCTCCAACTTTTAGCCTATATGGAAAATATTCCTAAAACTAAGGCGCAATCGCACGCCGGCATTGACGAATTTGCAATGTTGCTTTTAACTCGCGCCGTCAACGATTTAAATTGCGAATTGCCCTTTGTCAACGTCCAATTTAATCGCGGCGTCGGCGAAAAAACTATCCCGCATTACTCCGACGAAGAAATCGGGCAATCAATCCGCAATCAAATTTTAATTGCGGGCGGCATGTTCGTTCCCAATCCAAAAAATGCTGATTTTGTCCTTTTTGTCAACTCCGACCCCAATGGAAATACTTTTGAATTTCACAATTCCTTTCCGCCGCAAACTTTATCCAAACGCCAGCAAAAATATTTCGCTCGCAACGCCGAAAATTTTTCCGATATGGTTAGCGACGCCGTAAATAAAAATCTGCGCGTCGGGGTCGCCGATATTATCTGCGCGAACGGCTCCGATAATTTCCTGATGAATCAGCTTCGCGATAAAAATCTGCTTTTCAAGCTCCAAAGCTACGGCGGCTGGAATACCGCGACAAATACAAGCGGCTTCGCGCTCGGCACCGGCATTTTGGCAAAAAAAATGAGCCGTGATTCTGTCAATCGGCTCCTTGCGCGTCGTTACCTCGACGATTGGGCTTATCAAGCGAACGTTCGCACCGCAATCGCCGAAGAACTTTCCAAACGCCCTGACGGCTTGGCAATTTATCTTAATCTCGGCAGTCACGAATCCGAAATTGTTCAGCGCGAAAATATTCTTATGCGCGACTTCGCCGCCAAAAATTTTCCGTCCGTGAAAAATTTTATCGTCTCAAATCCATGGCGCAGAATGTTTGAATGTCGAATTGATTTTAGCGAATAGCCGCCGCATGAATCGCTTGCCCGATACAAATTCCGCCGTCATTCGCGGGAATTAATTCATGTCGGAGAACGTTTAAACCATGCCGACGCAAATTTTTTATTACAAGCGAACTCAACAACGAATTTTGAAAAACTCCGCCGCTCAATGCGGCGATTTTTATTTTTTCGCGCTCACTCAACGCAAAAACCGTCTCCGATGTCATTTCCGCCAATCGCTCGTGAAATAATCGCGCCAAATCGTTTGCATTTTCCCCTGCGAGCCGCCGATTTACTATCTCAAGCAAAATTTCTTCTGTGTTTTTGAATTCTGCGCGGAAATTTTTATTGGATCGCTCCGCCGCCGCTTGTAACTTCATTGCGGCTTCGCCTTCGTAGCTTGAAACTCGGCAAATTCCCAAAATCGCCGCCGCCGCGTCAAAAATTCTCCCGACGCTCGTCGATTCTACGCAATTCATTTTGTTATCCAGTAAAAATTTTTGCCCGCGCAGATTTTTTTCGTCAGCAAGTTTTAATTCGCGGGCAATGTCGAGATTTACAAATGAAAATGCAATTCGCCAGCCTTCTCGCGCAGATTTATCGCCGCCCGCCTGAATAAATTTCTTTATATGCGCCGCCCGCCTGTAATTTTCCTCGTCGCAGATAAAAAATTCGCCGCCCCAAACCGTTTTGTCGTCGCCGAAGCCGGTTCCGTCGAACGCAACGCCGATTATTTCGCCATGATGATTATTTTCCGCCATGCAACTCAAAATATGCGCGTAGTGATGTTGAATTTTTATCAAAGGAAGGCTAAATTCCGCAGAAATTTTCTCGGTAAGCGCGGTAGTTTGATAGCGCGGGTGTAAATCGCAAGCAATGACTTCCGGCGCAATTTCCAGCAAATTTTTCATGCGATTAATCGATTTTTCCAGAACTTCAACCGTTCGCAGGTCGCCAACGTCGCCGATATAGGGCGAAGCGTAAAATAAATTGTTCTTCGCGAGGCAAAAAGTATTTTTCAGTTCGCCGCCGATAGCTAAAACTTGAATTTTTTTATCAGAATCGTAAAAAATCGGGAGCGGAGCATATCCGCGACTGCGCCGAATCATTGACGGACGATTTTCCGCAAAATCCATGACTGAATCATCTGCGCGGAGCAAAATTTGCCGATTATTGCTCAAAATCGCGTCGCAAAAGCCGAAATTTTTAATCGCGTCGTCGTCGTCAATGGTTATCGGCACGCCCGAAGGATTTCCGCTCGTCATGATTAATGCGTCGGGAAAATTAGAAATTTCGTCCGGAAAATCGAAAATAAGCATATGAATTGGCGTATAAGGCAGAAAAACGCCCAATTTATTAATATCGGGCGCGACATTTTCGGCGATTGAGCAATTTTTTTTCTGCAAAAGGACGATTGGCTTCTGCGGACTGTCTAAAAATGATTTTTCGGCGTCAGAAAGGAAACATTCGCGCTTAATGGCAGAAATATTTTTAAACATGACGGCAAAAGGCTTAGTCGGACGAGTTTTTGAGTTGCGGAGGCGTTGAACGGCGTTAAAATTCCGCGCATCGCAAGCCAAATGAAAGCCGCCTATGCCTTTTATCGCCAAAATTCCGCCGTTCGCAAGGATTTTCCTGGCAAATTTAATGGCGTCGTGACCGCGCAGATTTTTTCCAATCAAATAAATTTCGGGACCGCAATCGTTGCAACAAATCGGTTGAGCGTCGAATCTGCGCGAATTTTTATCAAAATATTCTTCCGCGCAGGCGTCACACATAGGAAAATCGCCCATTGAAGTGCGTTCGCGGTCGTAAGGCATATTTTTTAAAATCGTAAGACGCGGTCCGCAGGCGGTGCAATTAATAAAAGGGTGCAAATATCGGCGATTTTTTTTATCAAAAAGCTCCTCTGCGCATTTTTCGCAGATAGAAATATCCGGCGAGACAAAAATATCGCCCGCCTCGCGAATACTTTCGATAATTTGGAAGTCGGAGAAATTTTTATCGGTCAAAGTGTTAAAATCGATTTTTAAAATGGTAGAACGCGGCGGATTTTGAGTTTTAAGGGCGTTAATGAAGTTATTTAGGTCAAAATCGGAGCCTTGAGCGCAAATTTCGACGTAGGAGCCGCGATTGGAAACATTTCCGAGGATTTTATTATCATCGGCGATTCTTTTTACAAAGGGACGGAACCCGACGCCCTGAACGATACCGAAAACCTTAATATTTAGCAAATTAATCCGCCTCCGCCTTTAGTTTAGCGATTTCATTCATAATTTCCTGCGCGAAGGCGTTTAAAGCGTCTTTATCTTTGGTTGAGCCGGAAAATTTAATCGGCGAACCGTAAACAACGGCGAGGCGCGGAAATTTTATTTCGGACGAAAAAATTTTCTCGGTATTGACGATAGCGGCGGGAATAACAATCGATTTAGTCATTGCGGCGATTAGACTAACGCCGGATTCAGCTTTTCCGAGCTTGCCGGTTTTCGAGCGCGTTCCTTCGGGGAAAATTCCGAAACATTTGCCGTCCTTTAGGATTTTGACGGCGGTTTTAATGGCGGATTTATCAGCCGCGCCGCGCTTGACGGGAAAAACATGCAGAGCGCGACAAATCCACGCCATAACGGGATTTTTAAAAAGTTCCTCCTTGCCCATGTAGCAAACTTCGCGGTCAATGAAAGTGCCGAGGAAAGGCGGATCCCAGTTGCTGACGTGATTTGCCGCCAAAATGAACGCGCCCTGCGCGGGAATATTTTCCGTGCCGAGAATTTTAGTTTTTAAAATTTTTCCGAACCAAAAGCGGCAAATGACTTTAAAAAATTTATAAAAAGTCATTGTGCGAGCCTCAAAATTTCCGCAACGACTTCTTCGACGGATAAATTTGTTGAATCGATTAAAATTGCGTCGTCAGCCATAGCCAGCGGCGCGATTTCGCGTTCGGAGTCTTGTTTATCGCGCAGAATTATTTCAGTTTTAATTTTAGCGAAGTCGGCGGCGAGATTTTTAGCTTTAAGCTCCTCGAAACGTCTTTTAGCGCGTTCGTCGACAGAGGCGGTTAAAAAAATTTTCAAATCGGCGTTGGGAAGGACTTGCGTCCCGATGTCGCGCCCGTCCATGATAACCGAGCTGCTCTTAGCCATATCGCGTTGAAGTTCAGTTAATTTTTTTCGCACGAAGCCGAATTTAGCAACGTCGGAGGCACCGCGGCTTACTTGCGGCGTTCTTATTTCCTTTGTGACTTCGCGCCCGTCCAGAAAAACTTTTCCCGCCGCGTCCAAACGAATTTCAATATCGTTAATTAAATTTTCGTCGAGATTTTTTCCGCTCTGCAAAACTTTCAAGGCGACAGCCCGATACATTGCACCGGTATCGATATAAGTGTAATTCAAACGAGCCGCGCAGATTTTTGAGACGGTACTTTTGCCCGCGCCCGCAGGACCGTCAATCGCAATAATTTTTTTCATAAAACAAATTCCCCTTCTCTCATTTTCCCTAAATCTATCACCGAAAAAAATTTTTGGCAACGCATAAAGTTGTTGATAGAAATTTTTCATGATATAATTACAAAAAATTTTTTTGGAAAGGCAAAATGGCTTATGAAAAGAATGGATTCTGTGTTCAGAAGAATAAATCCTGCAAGTGTCAAGCTCATGTCGATTTGTTGCATAGGAATAGCCGTTAATTTGGTTGCTTACGGCTTGACGCGATTTTTTAAGCTTCCTTTTTACTTCGACACGCTCGGAACGGTTTTCATAGCGGCATTGGGCGGTTATGTGCCGGGTGTTGCGGTCGGTTTCCTCACAAATTTACTCGGCGCAATGTTTAACATGACGGAAGTATATTTCGGCTTGGTGAGCATACTCGTTGCGTTGATTACTGCCTTTCTTGCGCAACGCGGCTACTACGAACTTTTCCCTAAAGTTGTTTTGTCGGTTCCTTTCACAATTTTTGTCACCGGCTTTTTCGGAGCACTTATTGAAGAAGCTTTGGGCATGAATGGCACGCTGAATTCCTTGGAACATTTCGGAAAGCATTTCTTGTGGAATTTTTATCACGAATTGCCCGACAAAGGTTTGATAGTCACGATAGTTTTTTTAGTTTTGAAGAGAATTCCGCCCGACATAAAAAAAATTTTTGAGAACTTGGGCAGAATGCAAGCTCCGATATCTGACGAAATGATTCAAGGCATAAAGAAAAGGCGCAAATTTGTTACATCGCTCAGAACAAAGATGATTTTTAATCTTATGGCTACAACGTTTCTCGTTGCAATTTTTATTTCTTTAATCAGCTACACAACCTACAGAGAATCGACGATTGAAGAGCGCAAGAGAATAGCCGACGGAATTGTTTCAATGGTTGTGGCAGAAATAGATCCAAATCGCGTTGACGAATTTATATCGCTCGGCTACAGCGCGGAAGGTTACGCGGAGGTTGAAAACAGGCTTTATCGAATCAGAAACAGCAATTCGGACATAAAATATCTTTACGTCTACAAAATAATGGAAGACGGCTGTCACGTTGTGTTTGATTTGGATACTTATGACGTTGAAGCGTCCGAACCCGGCTCCATTGAAGATTTTGAGGACGATTTTAAAAAATATCTCCCTGCGTTGCTTGCCGGCAAACCGATTCCGCCGATAGTCAATGACGATAAATACGGGCATTTGCTCACGATTTATAAACCCGTCTACAATCACAACGGCAAATGCGTCTGTTATGCCGCGATTGATTTTTCCATGGACGTAATTTCCAGTTATGGCAAAATGTTCATTGCAAAAGTTATTTCGCTGTTTTCGGGCGCGTTGATTTTCCTTTTCATATTGGGACTTGCCTTTATTGAGAACAGCATAATTTTGCCCGTGAATACAATGGCGTATTGTGCGCAGAATTTTGCTTACGACAGCGACGAGGCTCGCGAACAAAATGTTAATCAAATGAGGAGTTTGGATATAAAAACGCACGACGAAATAGAAAATTTATATTCGGCGTTCCTGAAAACTACGCAAGACAGCATGAATTACTTCACGAACTTTAGGAAGGCAAAAGTTCAAATGGAGGTTATGAACGAGCTGGCGCACACCGACGCTTTGACAGGGATTAAAAATAAAACGGCTTACAACGAAATGACTTCCAAAATCGACAAAGAAATTTCCGAAGGCAACGCGGATTTTTGCATAATTATGCTTGACGTGAATTATTTAAAGCGCGTCAATGACACCTACGGACACGAGCGCGGCAACGAGTATTTGATTAACGCCTGCAAGCTCGCAACTTCGATTTTCGGCGAGGAAAATGTTTATCGCATTGGCGGCGACGAATTTGTTGCGGTTTTGAAGGACGAGCAAATTGTTGGCGCGGAAGAAAAAATTTCCGGCTTGAGAAATAAAATTAATGCGTTGCAGGCAAATAAATCGCTTGAGCCGTGGAAAAAAGTTTCGGCGGCGGTCGGTGCGTCTTTTTATAATGCGGGCGTCGACAAAACTGCCGGCGAAGTTTTCAAGCGGGCGGATAAGGAAATGTACGAAAACAAATTGGCAATGAAAGCTGTTCGCAAGGATTAAAAATTTTTCTGCACTCAAAAAAATAAGCCGTTCACAATAAGCGGCTTTTTTTATGCGTGAATAAAACCTGAATATTGACTGGAAAAAAATCTTTTGTTACAATCAATCAAACAAAAAGTACTCGTCAGATAAATTAAGAGGTGAAAAATTTTGGCGAAGGTATTTCAAGCGACGCACGTCGGTAAAGTTCGTCGGAACAACGAAGACTCGCTGATAGTCATAGAGCCGGAAACATTTGTCGTGGCGGACGGAATGGGCGGACAAGCGGCGGGCGAAGTCGCAAGTCAAATGCTGGTCGAGACGGTAAAAAATTTTTTGTCGAAGACGCCCGCGCCTTGGAACGAAAAAATTTTATCGCAGGCAATATTCTTGGCGAACGAAAAAATTTTAAATTTGGCGCGTCAAAAAAAAGAATATAAAGGCATGGGCACAACCGCGACGATTTTATATCTGGACGGCTTGCAAGCTTATTTCGCGCACGTGGGCGACAGTCGGCTTTATCGGTTGAGAAATGAAAATTTCGAGCAGATAACCGAGGATCATTCCTACGTTGAAACTTTGGTGCGGCGCGGCGAAATCACGCCTCAAGAAGCACGCGTTCACCCGATGAAAAATATTTTAACGCAAGCGGTTGGCGCAATGTCCGAGATTTATATCGACACGGCGAATTTTTCGGTTGAATACGGCGATACTTTTTTACTTTGCACGGACGGCTTGACAAATATGGTTGACGACGGGCGCATTGCTCGAATTTTGCAGACCGCGCCGAATCCTGCCGACGCATTGATTGAGGCGGCATTGGACGCGGGCGGCAAGGATAATGTTTCGGTTATCGTTGTTTTGGTGGGTTAAATTTCTTTAATCGTCGCAGGAGTTGATTGGATATGTGCCGCGAAATGTTTAATTGCGTTTTGAGTGTATATTCTGCAATGTGCACGGCGTTTCATTGCGCGTTGCGAATTGCTCACGACGCCTTGATTTAAGGGGGAGCGGAAATAAATGATTCGGCTAATTTTTGGCGGACGTTATTTTGCCTACCCTGTTGCGAAAAAAATTTTTAAAAATTCAAAGGAGGGGCGAGAAAATGATTCAGAAAGTCCTGAGCGGGCGTTATGAACTTGAAGAAAAAATCGGTAGCGGCGGCATGGCAGAAGTTTACAAAGCGCATGACAGAATTCTTGCCCGTCCCGTTGCAATAAAAATTCTTCATGCGGCGTATCGTTCGGACGTGGAATTTATAGAACGTTTTCATCGCGAGGCAAAATCGGCGGCGCGGCTTTCACACCCAAATATTGTCAGTATTTACGACGTGGGCGTTTCGGGCAATGATCATTATATCGTTATGGAATATGTTCACGGCAACACGCTCAAAAAGAAAATGCAGGACGAAGGACCGCTCGACATTCTGACGGCAACTTCAATAGCAAAAGACATTGCAAGCGGGCTCACTCATGCGCACGCGAATAATATCGTTCACTGCGACATTAAACCGCACAACATTTTAATGACCGAGGACGACCACGCGAAGATAACGGATTTTGGCATTGCCCGCGCAGTCACGGAATCGACGCTGACTTACGGCGGGAGCGTTATCGGTTCCGTACATTATTTTTCGCCGGAACAAGCTCGCGGCGGCTCGATAACTCCAAAATCGGACGTTTATTCCCTGGGAATTGTTCTTTATGAAATGCTGACAAATCGCTTGCCGTTCACGGGCGACAATCCCGTTACAATCGCAATGAAACACGTAGAGGAGGAGCCGATTTCTCCGAGCCGTTATCGCCCGCAAATTCCGCCGATGTTGGAAGCGATAGTTTGCCGCGCAATGAGTAAAAGCCCCGAAATTCGCCCGTCGAGTTTTGAACTGGTGCAGGAACTCGCGAACGTCGAGGCGGCGTTGAGTGTGACAAATAAAAATGACCCCGACGCCACGAAAGTTTTGCCGCGGACAGAAATACCTTCGCGCCGCGCAGTTCGTCAAGGCTTGGGAACTCAAACCGGCACGAAAAAGCAGGAGGATGAAAAAACTCCGGAACCTGCCGTTGAGACAAAGCCATTTTATAAATCAAAATTTTTTATGGCAATGATGTTTTTTGTTTTGGTAATGGGCTTTGGTGTCGGGATATTCGCGGCGTTCGGAAAAGTTTGGAATACAGAAACTGTCGTCACAGTCCCCGACGTTACGGGCAAACAGCTTGCGCTTGCGCGACAGATTTTGGAGGATGGGCATCTTCGCGTTAATGTCGCCGAAACTTATGACGCAAATGTTCCTGCGGGGCAAGTCGTTTCGCAAGACCCCGACGTCGGCAAAACCGTTAAAAGCGACAGATTGGTTACGATTTACGTGAGCAAAGGTGGCGAGTCAATCGACATGCCCGACCTTGCAGGATTGGCAAAATCTGCGGCGATGGAACGACTTCAGAAACTCGGCTTGAATTTGGGTTCTGTTTATGAAAAAGATTCCTCCAGTGAACCTGGAATAGTTTTGTCGCACGACCCGGCAACAGGCACGAAAATTAATCGCGGGCAAGTGGTTGACTTGATTGTTTCACGCGGCGAGCCCGAAAGAAAAGTTGAAGAAGCTCCGCCGCCTGCGCGGGAATTTACTCACGTTCCCGACGTTGAAAACGCAAGCCTCAGCGTTGCTGAAAGCGGCATTGAAGGGCGCGGGCTTTATGTCGGCTCGGTGACTTATCAAGACAGCTCGCAGGCGGAAGGAACGGTTATTACCCAATATCCTTCGCCCAATGCGGAAGTCGAACGCGGCTCTTATGTCGATTTGGTAGTTGCCCGCCGTCCGGAGCCGCAACCTGAACCGGAGCCGGAACCTGTTCGCGAGTCGGAACCCGAACCCGTTCAAAAGCCCGAATATCAACAACAATCAAATGATTTTCCTGATATTCCCGTTCAAGATGATGTTCCGAGCCGCGACGACGATCAATCTAAGGGGAGATAAATATTAAAAATATCGGACGCGTAATAAAATTTTATAACAGTTTCTTTTTCGTGAAGGTCGGCGACGAAATTATTCCCTGCAAACTGCGCGGACTGCTAAAGCGCGATAAAAAAATCGGTGGCGCGGTTTTCGTCGGGGACTTCGTGGAAATTTCGCGATTAAAAGATAAAAGCGGCGTGATTGAAAATGTTCAGTCGCGCCGCAATGTTTTAATTCGCCCTGCAACAGCCAACGTCGACAGAGTGATTTTAACTTTTTCCGTCGACGCGCCGAAACTCCACCCGTTGCTTTTAAATCGGTTTTTGGTTTTGGCGGAAAAATCCGCGCTTGACGAAATAATTATCTGCATAAACAAAATCGATTTGACTTCGGAGAAAAATTTTTTGTCGGAATATGAATCGCTGTATAAAATCCTGCGCGTGTCGTCATTTACGGGCGAAGGGCTTGACGAATTGCGAAAGATTTTGTCCGAGGGCGTCTCTGTCTTCGCGGGACCGAGCGGCGTCGGAAAATCTTCCCTGCTCAATGCCCTTGACAAAAATTTAAAATTGAAAGTCGGCTCCGTCAGCGAAAAAATTCTGCGCGGCAAGCATACGACGCGAATCGCCGAGCTTTTGGAATTTGGCGGCGGTTTTTTGGTTGATACGCCCGGTTTCAGCGCGGTTGACTTGTCGGAGGCGAATATCGATAAAAAAAATCTCAAAAATTATTTTAAGGAATTCGCCGAGTTCACGGGTTGTAAGTTCTTGAATTGTTCGCACAGTCACGAGCCCGATTGCGCCATTAAAAATGCCGTCGAACGCGGAAAAATTCTTCGCGAACGTTACGAATCGTATTTGAATTTGCTTGAAGAAGTCGCGCCGGAAAAATTTTATTAAAAAAAACAGCCTCAAGATTTTTTGAGACTGCCTGAAAAATTTTATTTGACAAAACCGAGCTTGTGTTCGTTTTTATATTTCTTGTCAACATTAACGTCAAAATCTTCGACCTTGAAGCGGTTTAACTCTTCCTTAGTGACGGTGTTGCCGACGTTTTCCTTGATAATGCGTTGAGCTTGTTTAAGCCACGCCTGCTCCAAAAGGTTGCGGACAAAGCGTCCGTTGCCGAAATTTTTTTTCTTGGCGACGCGCTTAAAAATTTTCCTGCAATGTTCGGCGACTTCGTCGGAAATATCATAGCCGCGCTTTTTCGCCATGAGTTTAAAAATTTCCGTGAGTTCGTCGGGCGTGTAGTCGGGGAAATCGATATGGAAAGCAATTCGACTGCGCAAGCCCTCGTTATGATCAAGGAAAAATTTCATTTTGTCGGGATAGCCCGCGAAAATGACAATGATGTTGTCGCGATTATTTTCCATTTCCTGAACGATTGTATTAATCGCCTCTTCGCCAAAAGTGGCGTGTTCGCCGTCGGACAAACTGTAAGCCTCGTCGATAAAAAGGACGCCGCCGCGAGCCTCGCGGAATTTAGCGCGAACAGCCTTTGCAGTCCAGCCGACATACTTTGCAACCAAATCTGCGCGACCGCATTCGACAAAACGACCGGTTTTCAAAACGCCGTCGCGAGCCAAAATCTGCGCGATAAGCCGAGCAACCGTAGTTTTTGCCGTTCCCGGCGTTCCCGTGAAACACATATGCAGAGCCGCCTTTTGTTTATCGAGATTCATATCTGTGCGCATTTTCTGAACGCGATGCGCGGCGATAATTTGTTCGATAAGGGCTTTTTGTTCGGACAAGCCGATCATTTCTTGAAAATCTTTATAGGCGTCATTAGCTTTATCCTCGGAGCGCACGCTCAAGCGGTCGACTTCGCGATAAGCGGGATAAGTTTTATTTTTCAATGAGTTATTGAAAAGTTTTTCGCGGATATTGTAAATATCGGACGCGCTGAAAGTCAATTTGTCGCCCATAGCCTCCAAAAGTTCGTCGTCGGTATAAAGCGCGGAGGCTTCGTCCGTCATGAGCTTTTTTAAATAACTTAAAGCGGTGTCGCGATTGCCCGCGCCCTCGTGAAGTTCGATAATATGCAAATCGTCCTGAAGTCTGGCGGTAAGTTGCGGAGCAAAGCCGGGCTTATCGGCGAGTTCAACGAAAATGCAAAGCGTATTGCGCTGAAAACGTTTGACTGTCTCGGAAATGAAATTTACAACCTCTTCATAAGCGTGAGCAAATTGTCCTGTGTTGACGCGCTCGCCACTCAATTCAATTATCACGGTTCCGCCCGCCGCGTTCTCGATAATCTTTTCAAAATCTATTTCGTCGTAGCAATTTTCATTCACGGCGGTAATTAAATTGATTCTGCGACTGACAAGGCGTTTGTTGGTGTAAAGCGCGGCGACAAGCAAATTTGCGAGCGAAATTGCCGCGTTTGTATTGCCGGCAAGAATCTTATAATGAACAGGCTGCCCGTAAAAGCGGTGAACATTTTCCTTTGCATAAATTCTTTTAAATTCTTCTCTGAAAGTTTCGTCGGCGAGCAATTTTTCAGCTTTGGCGGTTGCGGCGTCGAAAGTCAAACGTTTCTCGGAACAAATACTTTCGCTTAATTTAAAAGTTCGATTTTCCAAGCTGTCAAGTCCCAAATCCTGATTAATTTGGTAATAATCGAAGTTAAAATTATCGGAGCGATTGGCTCTGTCGAAAATTTTGCTGAATTTGGTTGTGGTAATTTCTTCCAAATCCTTAATCCTTATGTTTCTGATTTTGAATTCGTCGTGGTCGGCAAAAAATTTTTCAAAGTGTTTCGTCAAACTTGCGGCGGTCAATTCTTTAAAGGCGTCGACAGCAACGAGCATTTGGAAAGCATTTTGTCTGGCGCGGTGAATCAAAACTCTGATTTTGTCGCCGTCAATGCCTTCAGAAAGTGCCGCGCTCAAATCGCCCAGTTGCATACGCCAAGTGCGTCTGTCTTCGGGAATTTCGCCGCCTATTGAACTTCTCGCACAATAGCAATCCATTTGAAATTTGTAGAAAAGCATGATACGTCCCCCATTAATCAGCAAGATATTCACTTTTCAAAGATATCGGTGACTTGATTGTCACGCCGCCTCGACCAAAAAAAATTTTCCTCCCTTCCAATTTTCAGTCGATAAATATTTTATCGAAAGATTTTTACTCTGTCTTAAGCGGCTTTTTTATTATAACACAAAAAAATTTCCCGACAAAATTTTTTTATCGGGAGTTTTTTTATTATGAAATTTAATCGCTCAGTTTTCGTCGGGAATGGGAACGTCTTTAAGGCGCGTGATTCTGCCGACAGCATAATCTTTCATGCCGACTTCGTTCAGATAGTTTAAGAAAGCCTCTTCGTAGTTGCCGTATTCGCCGACAATCTTTAAATTAGCCAACATTGTGTAATCGTCGCCGCCGGCAGTCAAGAAATCATTCAAGGCAATCTTATAAATTTTGTTTTCGTCGAGGGGTTGACCGCCGACAAAAATTTCTTTGACGCGGGAGCCGCCCGGTTGCGTCGGGTCGTAGCTGAAAGTCATTCCGCTGACGTTCATGAAGCCGCCAAAAGACGCGGGATAATATTCAACGGAGTGTTCAAGCATTTTACGAATCGCCGCGCCGTTAATCTCGGCAATGCGCAAGGTATTTCCGAACGGGAAAATCGCCAGGATATCGCGTCTCCTCAAGTCGCCCGCGGGCAGGTCGGAGCGCAAATCTCCGCCGTTTACAATGGCAATATCGGCTTTTGTCGCCCAACGATAAGCATCGGCGGCGAGATTGCCGAGTTCGCTTTCATTGCGGCGAACGAGCAGACGATAGCTTGAAAGTTCTTTGTCGCTGTGAGAAACGACTTCGTCCAAAAGTTTATCCGCCTTAACGTTGACTTCGTCGAGCGTCGTCAAAACTTTTTTATCGGGCGTCGGAGCGATTGCTTTAACTTCGTCCGCGTCGAGGAGCTCGGCTTTTTTGGAAATAATTTTGTGATTCTCAACTTCAATCGTGGCGCGTCCGAGGAAATGTTCATAGCAACCCGCCTGAACAATCAGCGTGTCGCCGATTCTTATTCCGTCGGGAAGCGCGGTGTGGCTGTGTCCGTCGACGATTAAATCAATACCCTTTGTCTCGCGGGCAATGCGTTCGCTTGTGTATTCGGAGCTTGCGTCAACGCCCATATGCATAATCGCAATTAACACGTCGCATTTCGGGCGGAGCTTTTTAATCATTTCATTTGAAACGTCAACGGGATTTAAAATTTTAACCTCCGTAACTTTGGTGGGATTGGCTTTGTAAGCGGTTTCGGGCGTCGACAAGCCGAAGACGCCGACTTTTATTCCGTTGACGTTGTAAATTTTGTACGGCTTGAAAATTCTTTTGCCGTTGCTCTTGCGAATAACATTGGCGTCGAGCAAGGGGAATTTCAGCCGCTTAGCGAGTTTCTCCAACTGCGCGGAACCGTAATTAAAATCGTGATTTCCGGCAGTCATTGCGTCGATACCCGCGGCGTTGAGCAGGAGAATTATATTTTCGCCGTTGCTAACGTTAATCGTCGGCATGCCGTGAATAGTATCGCCCGCGTCAAACCAAAATGTAGCGGGATTTTTTGCTTTGGTCGCTTTGACTGCCGCCGCCATCTCCGCGAGCCCGATACTTTGCCCGTTGTCGTCGGAAGTCTGAACCCGCGAATGCATGTCATTTGTATGGAAAATGACCAGCTCCGCCGCCGCGCAGATTGCCGAGTTCAAAAACAATACGGCAATTAATACGCTCAAAAATTTTTTTATCATGAAGGCACCTCCCAAAAATTTTTTCGCGGCAATTATATCAAAAAATCTTCGACGTGCCGAAAAATTTTTTATCCGCGGGAGATTGCCGGCTACTTTTTGTCAAGTTGCCAAATCAAATGACGCAAGCTATAATTCAAAAAATAAATTTCACAAGGAGGCGGAATTTTTTTATGAAAGAAAACATTGCCGTATTCGGCTTAGGTTACGTCGGCTTATCGCTGGCAACTTTACTTTCGCAAAATCATCACGTGACGGCAGTCGACATTTCACGGGAAAAAATTGACTTGGTAAACGCCAGACAATCGCCGCTCAAGGACGAGTACATTGAAAAATATTTCGCAGAAAAAAATCTCGACTTAACTGCGACGACCGAAGCCGAAGCGGCTTGCAGAAATGCCAAATTTGCAATTATCGCCGTCCCGACCAACTACGACCCCAAGAAAAATTTTTTTGATACTTCCGTCGTCAGCTCGGTTGTTGAGACGATTACAAAAATAAATCCCGAAACAGTCATTGTCATTAAAAGCACTGTGCCTGTCGGATTTGCAAAATCCATGCGCGAAAAATTTTCTACCGATAAAATTCTTTTCAGTCCCGAATTTTTGCGCGAGTCCAAAGCACTTTACGATAATTTATATCCGTCGCGGATAATCGTCGGCACGGATTTAAGCGAGCCCGCGCAAGTTGAAACGGCAAAAACTTTTCTCAAGATTCTAAGTGACAGTGCTTTAAAAAAAGATGTCCCGACTCTTGTAATGGGCTTGACTGAAGCCGAAGCCGTCAAACTTTTTGCCAATACTTATCTGGCTCTGCGCGTCGCGTATTTCAACGAGCTTGATACCTACGCCGAAATGAAAGGTTTAAACACAAAAGATATTATCGACGGCATTTGTTGCGATCCGCGTATCGGCAACCATTACAACAATCCTTCTTTCGGTTACGGCGGCTACTGCTTGCCCAAGGATACAAAGCAACTTTTGGCAAATTACCAAGACATTCCCGAAAATCTGATAGGAGCAATCGTCAACAGCAACCGCACTCGAAAAGATTTTATCGCGGACAGAGTTTTGGAACTTTCGGGCGCGTATGGACAAAACGAAAGTTATTCGACCGAACGCGAGGGCAATATTATCATCGGCGTTTATCGGCTGGCAATGAAAGCCGGCAGTGATAATTTCCGCCAATCTTCAATTCAAGGCGTCATGAAAAGAATCAAGGCTAAGGGCGTGACCGTTATTATTTATGAACCGTCGCTTGAGGACGGCTCCACATTTTTTAACAGCAAGATTGTAAACGATTTGGAAAAATTCAAGGAGCTTAGTAAATGCATTATCACCAATCGTTACGACAGCAAACTTGACGACGTTGCGCAAAAAGTTTACACGCGAGATTTATTCCGCCGCGATTAGCCGAAACGCTAAGAAATTATAGAAAAGACTCCTCCGCGCTTTGCGAAAGAGTCTTTTTTTATAACGT
>CAMNEX010000022.1 GCA_946536825.1 uncultured Selenomonadales bacterium
GGCGCGCGTCCATGCGCGCCCAAAATTACGCGGCGTGTTTACCAACAGCCCCTAGATAAGCAATGCCTTAAAGAGCGGTAGCTGTTTTGTCAAAAAAGTTTCTGTCAAAGTTTTCATGTGCGCGAGATTTTCTTCAGGCGATTCGATTATTTTTCCGTTGCGAATGAGTCGCTGTCCTTGTCGAAAAATTATTTTCCATGCAGATTCCGCCAATTTGTCGGGAGTTTTGTCGCCGTTTTTGTATTGCAATAAAAATATCTGCTGAAAACGATTTGCGTTGATTCCCATGCCTGTAAGCGGACTCGCCAAAAAATTAATCGCGTCTTCAAATTTGGAGCGTTCGCAAATGTGCGCGTTGAGCCGTTCGCAAGATTTTTTCACGAGCTTGACCGCCGCTTCGCTTTGGCAGGGCATGATGTAATTGCCGTTGACTAAAAGCGTTATTACCTCCATAAGTGTCTTTTGATCTTGCGTGGGATTGCGCTTGAGATATTCGGAGAAATTTTTCGGGCGGAAATTATCCTCCTGCAAAAATTCCAGAATCGGACGATAAACATTTTCAGCCAATTTTATCTCGCCGACAGTCGAAGCAAATTTCAGCGGCACATTTTCGACGGAAGTCGAGAGTACATAGCGCATTTCCAAAATTTTATCAATTTGTTCGGCAAGCGTTATGCGCCGCGCCCCGCGAACAAAAATGTCCTTGCGGAATTGCCGATTGATAAAATAATCTTTAGCCTGCTCCTTTACAATCGGGTTATCGATTTTTTTAAGGAATTCCATTGCCTGCGCGGTCACATTTAATTTTTCGATGGTCTCAACCGGAGCAGCACTCGTCGCGAATTCCAATTTTGCCTCTTGAGAAATTTCGACAACGTCCGCGAAATACATTAAATCCCAATCCAGATTCAGATATTCGTGCGCCAAATAATCGGGATTGTGTTTCTTTAAGCCCTCAAAAATTTTGGCGAAGTTCGGAGCAAAATTTAAATAAGCGGGCTTGGCGGCGAGCATTTCTTCGACAAATTTTAAAGCGTCACTCACGCGCCCTTTAGCCGCGCCACTTTTGCCGGAATAGCGATCGTACATTACCAAAAGTTCGCGCAAAGGACTGGCGGGAGCCCAGCCGGGCAGGCAATTATAGCTGTTGTAAAACATGCCGCCCGACTTCAAATGTTGACGCGCAATTTCCATAATGTGCCGCCGATTTTCCGCGCTTATCCAACTCCAAATGCCATGCAGACCTATTGAATCGAACGTCGGCAAATCTTCGCGCTTTGAAAATTCCTCGAAACTGTCTTCAAAAAATTTCGCGTTCGCGCCCGAAGCCTCCGCCATTTCCTTTGCGCCCGCCGCGTGTGCGGGATTAAAATCTGTTCCGAAAAATTTTCCCGGCGTCGCCGCCGCATGAATATTCGCCGAGACGCCCTGACCAAAGCCCAATTCGCAATGGCAACTTTCCTCCGTGATTTCCGGCGCGGCAATTCCTTTGAGCAAAAGACACCAGCGCATAAAAATTGGCGACAGCTCGCGATAATAGCCGTAAGTGTAAGTCGAATCCGTGAAGTAGCCTTCGTTCCAACTGTTCATTTTAAAACCTCCAAAAAAAATTCTAATTAATTTTATGCCGAAATTTTCATAGTGTCCATTGTGGAGCCAACTGAAAGTTCAAATATTTTTTAACTTGACACTGCCGACGCTTTGAATTAGGATTGAAAAAATTTTGCGGGAGGAATTGTTCATTGTCGTTGAAGGAGAAAAGCAAATTTTTAAGTCTGATTCTTCGCCACAAGCCTCAAATTGTCGGGATTGAACTTGATGAGCACGGTTGGGCGGACGTGGAAGAATTAATTCGCCGCGTGAAAAATCTGGACTTGGCGACGCTTGAGCAGATAGTCGCGACGGATAACAAGCAGCGATATTCTTTCAGCGCGGACAAAAAATTAATTCGCGCTAATCAAGGGCATTCAATTCCCGTTGATGTTGAGCTTGAGGAGCTCGCGCCGCCCGAATTTTTATATCACGGCACGGGCGAAAAATTTTCCGCGTCGATTAAACTTCAAGGCTTGTTGAAAAAATCGCGGCTTTACGTTCACTTGTCAAGCGACGTTGAAACGGCGGAGAAAGTCGGACGTCGTCACGGCAAGCCGAAAATTTTTCTCGTGGAAAGTTTAAAAATGTTTAATGACGGGTACAAATTTTTTCGTTCGGTCAACGGCGTATGGCTGACTGAACACGTTCCCGCGAAATATTTAAAGGAGAGTTTTTGAAATGGAAAATTACACTTTTGAGCCGAGGAAAGTTTGCTCCAAGCGGATTGACTTCAGCCTTGACGAGCAAAATCATCTGCACGACGTGAAATTTCTGGGCGGCTGTCCAGGCAATCTTCCCGCAATCGGAAGACTCGTCGAGGGCAAAGACGCCAGGGAAATTGCCGATCTTCTGCGCGGAAATCCCTGCGGCGGGCGCGGCACTTCCTGCGCCGATCAACTTTCAATCGCGATTGACGAGGCTTTGAAGTCTCGCACAGCTTAAAATTTTTTTTGGAGGCTTTCACTATGGATAAACACACTTTAATCGAAAAGGCAAAAAAAATGGCGGCGGCTCCGAGTTGTTGCGCCGACCTCAAGCAGGTTGCACAGGCTTATTTTGACGCGCTCGGCACGGCGGACGAAAAAACTGCCGCAAAAAATCTCATTGCCGAGATTGAAGAAGACATCACGCCGATTGACAGACTTGTTGCTTTTGCTCACTCGGCTCACGCGGTTGAAATTTTCGGAGCGGAAGGCGCGAAAAAATTTGCCGCTCATGCCGACGAACTCCAAGCAAGCGGCGCGAAATATTGCGACTGCGGCGCATGTGCTCCCGCTCTTGAAATTCTTCAAAGCAAAGAAATTCTTATCGGCTGAATCTATCGGATAAAAAATCATCTCCTATAAAAATTTTTGCTCGCCAGGCGGGCATTTTTTTATTCAAAGCAGAAATAAATCGCCAAAGTGCCGCGTCCGACGCCGATAAAAATTTTATCACTTTCCGAGCGGTTGCTTATGGCGTTCGGAAAATTTTGCGTCAAAGTCGCGCCGTCAAGCTCCCAGTGAACGTTTCTTATCGTGACGCCTTCGCAAGCATTCGTCATTGGCAAAAGGGAAATTGCAAGCGGCTTTTTTAAAAATGTTATTTCGGACTCCTCGCCGCCGCGAAGGTAAAAAATAATCTCGCGCTCGTCGGCAAGGAAAATTTTTCTCTCAATCGCCGCGCAGGTAAAAATCGTGCTGTAAAGATGGTCAAAGCGTCCGCCGAAACCGCCCGTTAAAATCGCGACGTGTTCGCCGAAAATTTCAGCGGCGCGATTCAAGGCAAGTTGCGTATCGGTGAAATCTTTGTCGGCAGGATATTTTTCTGTAGGAATATTTTTTTCCCGCGCCCAATCAACAGCAGAAATTTTCGCGCTGTCGAAGTCGCCAATTAAAAAATTCGGGACAACTCCGCACGCCCGACAAAGTTCAATTCCCTTATCTATACAAAAAATTTTCCGCCCGCCGATAACTTTCAAAAACCAAGCGGCGTCGGGAATTCTGCCGCCGCTCACGAACAAAATTTCTTGCGAACTTTCGGGATAAGAAATTTCACATTGCGGAAAAATCATTTCAATCACTCCTCATAAAAAAATCGCTTTGATTGTCGCAGAAATTTTTTCCAATCGCAATAAAAATCTTTGCTGAAAATTTTATGACATTAAGTCTTTCGCAACTGAAAATTGTATGGTAAAATATTGGCGAATATTTTTGGAAAGTTTTTCTCTTCGGGAGTTTTGAATAAATTTTTATGGAGGCATGAAGACTGTGTTTGAACTTGATGACAATACTTTAGACCAGTTTGCGAAAATTAAAGTTATCGGCGTGGGCGGCGGCGGAAATAACGCCGTCAATCGAATGATTTCGCTCGGTTTGGAGGGCGTGGAATTTATCGCCGTCAACACCGACGCGCAGGCACTTTTAAACGCGCTCGCGCCCAAAAGAATGCAAATCGGCGAAAAACTTACTCGCGGACTCGGCGCGGGAGCTCGTCCCGAAATTGGCGAAAAGGCAGCTATGGAAAGTCGCGAAGACATTATAAACGCCCTGCGCGGGTCGGATATGGTTTTCATAACGGCGGGCATGGGCGGCGGAACGGGAACGGGCGCGGCTCCGGTCGTGGCGCAGTGTGCTCGCGAAATCGGCGCGTTGACAGTCGGCGTCGTGACTCGTCCTTTTACCTTTGAAGGTCCCAAGCGCAAGAAAAATGCCGACATCGGAATTGAAAATCTTAAACGCAACGTCGACACGATTATCACTATTCCCAACGACAGACTTTTGCAGGTCGTCGATAAAAAAACGCCAATGACGCAAGCTTTTACAATCGCCGATGATATTTTGCGTCAAGGCGTCAAAGGCATTTCGGATTTAATCGCGGTGCCTGGGCTGGTTAATCTGGACTTCGCGGACGTTAAATCGATTATGAGCAATGCGGGCTCGGCGTTAATGGGGATCGGCGAAGCGTCGGGCGAAAATGCCACTGTCGACGCCGTTAAAGCCGCTATCGATTCTCCGTTGCTTGAAACGAGTTTGCAGGGGGCTCGCGGCGTTTTGCTTAACATTATGGGCGCGACGGATTCTTTATCAATGATGGAAGTCAACGAGGCGTCAACTACCGTTCAAGAGGCGGCGCACCCCGACGCCGAAATTATTTGGGGCGTCAGCGTCGACGAATCCTTGGGCGATAAAGTCAGCGTCACGGTTATTGCCACCCGCTTTGACGAAGAGGAAGAAGAAGCAGAAGAAACTTACAGCGAACCTGTCCGCCCGACTTATCGCGAAGAAACTCCGCCGCCTCAGCAACCGTTGCGCGCCCGCGACTTACTAAGGCAAACACCTTTTGGAAATTTCAATTCGTCTTTCGCAAACAACAATAACAATAATCCACAACAAACGCGCAATCCCTCCGAATTAATCGACATTCCAACCTGGATGCGTCCACGCAAATGAATTGAACACTTAAATAAAAATTCGCGTCGTCAATAAAAGTTGGCGGCGTAATTTTTTGCAGGAAATAAAATCTGCGCGGCGAAAGTTTTCAGCCGTTATTTACAAAAATTTTTTTAAGGAAGAGTGCCATGGAAAATAAATTTATCGGCGAAGTCAAATTGGATTTTTCTGCTTATGACGGAAAAGATTTTTACAGCGACGGCAATATAGAAAATGAAATTTTTTTTAACGTTAAGGCGGGCAACGAAGAAAGTTTTTTGCGTAGCGATAATCGTTGGCCGGTGATTTATCATTTGTCGCCGCTTAGAAATTTTCTTTTGGAGTGGTTGCCTTTTGAAAAAACTGATTCTGTACTTGAAATCGGTTGCGGTTGCGGAGCTTTGACAAAATGTTTGTTGAGCAAAGTTGCAACTGTCGACGCGGTTGAAATTTCTCCGCGCCGCGCCCAAATTTGTGCTTTAAGAAATCGCCACGAAAAGAATTTAACAATTCACGTCGGCAACCTCAATGCAATGACTTTCGACAAAAAATTTGACTTCGTTTTTTTAATCGGCGTGCTTGAATACGCAGGAACGTTTACTAAAACTAAAAATCCGCAGGCAGATTTTCTAAACAAGTGCAAGAGTTTTTTAAAGCCCGGCGGCTCGCTTGTCATTGCCATTGAAAATCGGCTCGGCATTGAATATTGGAGCGGCAAGCCCGAAGATCATACCGGAAAAGTTTTTGACGGCATTATCGATTATCCCGAATCAAACGGCATAAAAACTTTTTCGCGGCTCGAACTGAAAAACTTGCTGACTTCCTGCGGTTTAGTATATCAAAAATTTTTCTATCCTTATCCCGATTATAAATTTCCTTCCATAATTCATTCCGACGAAATGTTGCCGACGCCTAAAGAATTTGAACATTTTGCCGACGATTTTTACGATATAGACAGACCGGCACTTTTTCAAATGTCGCGAGCTTTGCCGACAATCATAAACGCGGGCTTGTATCCGGATTTAGCCAACTCGTTTTTGATAGTGGCGCGGCAGTCTCATGACGGACAAAGAAATCTTCCGATAAAAATCGTCTCCAATAATTGCTCGCGGAAACCTAAATATCAACTGCGGACGGAAATTCACAAAGCTCCGACGGCAAGCGGTCTGATTGTCAAAAAAGTTGCCCGAAATCCCTTCGCCCGCGAACATCTGGATACATTGGTTGAGAACTGCAAAATTTTTTCCGAGATTTACGGCGCGGAGCATGTCGCTCAAATTAAGCGCGTCTCTCAAGACGTCGCGGAAATGGAATATCTCGAAGGCATGACTTTTGAAGATTATCTTTGTCAGGCTTTGGAACGCGGCGGCGCAGAGGAATTCGTTAAGGTTTTGACTTTCTACTTCCAAACTATTTTGCGCGGCAGCAACAACAGCGACGAATTTTCAGACGACGTAATTAATTTTAATTTGCCGAACAGAAAATACGACTTTGATTTGAACTTCCGCAACATTATGATTCGCAATGACGATTTTGCTTTGTTTGACTATGAATTTTTGCTCCCGACCATTCCGAAAAAATTCGTTGCTTGGCGGGCTTTCCAACTGTTTTGCAGTAATTGCTCGGACATTTGCAAGAAGCACGGCATTGACTTTGAAAATCTTGTCGCGACAATGGAACTTTCGCCTGAAACGCTGAAGGAATATACGTTGCAATCTTTTGTAATTTTCCATGCGTTGGCAGATGTTTATAATCAAAGGTACAAAAAAAATCGGCTTCCAGTCAAAGAAATGAAGTTGAACTAATAAAAAAAAGCGACTGCCTTAAATGACAGCCGTTTTTTTGTTGTCGATTAAAATTTTATGATTCGGCTTTCGGGGTTAAGTCGGAGGCTTTTAACGTTCCCTGTTTTTTACGCTCCGCAAATTCAGCCGTCGCCGTGAAAAGCGCGTCGCTTGAAGAATTCAACGCCGTTTCGCAGGAGTCTTGCAATACGCCGATAATAAAGCCGACGCCAACGACCTGCATTGCAATATCGTTGTCAATGCCGAAGCTCGAACAGGCAACGGGAATCAAAAGCAACGAACCGCCCGCCACGCCCGAAGCTCCGCAAGCACCGACCGTTGAAATTATGCAGAGTAACAAAGCTGTCGGCATGTCAACCGAAATTCCCAGCGTATGTGCCGCCGCCAAACTCAAAACCGCTATCGTTATCGACGCGCCCGCCATGTTAATTGTCGCGCCCAGCGGAATTGATATGGAATATAAATCTTCGTTCAATCCTAGGCGTTTGCAAAGGCTCATGTTCACGGGGATATTTGCCGCGCTTGACCTGGTGAAAAAGGCGTAAATGCCGCTCTCTTTAAGAGTCGTCAAAACTAAAGGATAAGGATTCATGCCGATTTTGAAGAAAACAATTATCGGATTCATGATTAACGCCACGCTGAAGAATGCGCCCAAAAGCACCGCCAAAAGTTTTGCATAGCCCAAAAGCGCGTCAACGCCGCTTGTCGCTATCGCGTCGGCAACCAAGCCCATTATGCCGAACGGCGCAAAGCGGATAACCCATTGAACGACTTTTGTAACCGCCTTTGCTAAGTCCGCAAGAACATTGTGCAATTCGTCGCCCGCGTGACGGAACGCCAAACCCATTATCACGCCCCACGCCAATATTCCTATGTAATTCGCCGTCGTCAGCGCGTGTATCGGGTTGTCGACCACGTTCATTATAACGTTTTGCAAAACTTCAATGATTCCGCCCGGCGGAGAAATTGTCGTGTCCGCGTCTATTTGCAATTTTAACGTCGTCGGGAATAAAAATGACGCCGTGACTGCTACAAGTGACGCCAAAAACGTTCCGATGACGTAAAGTTGGATTATTGGTTTCATTGTCGCGTTTGACTCGGATTTTTGGCTCATTGCATTCATAACCAAAACAAAAACTAAAATCGGCGCGACGCCTTTTAAGGCATTGACAAAGAGTTTGCCGAAAACCGCAATGACAGGAACGGCCGCCGGCATAAATAATGCCAACAAAATTCCTATCAACAAACCTATGGCGATTAATTTTATCAGTGCCGTTTCGCCGTAGACTTTTGTAACTTTGGATAACAATTTGCACCCTCCTATGATAAAAATAAAAAATCGGTTGCATTATACAACCGATTTAATCAATCTGCAATTTTTTATTTCTCGTCCGGTTCTTCCGAAGTGCCGATAAGTTCGTCAATCCAATCGGTAATTTCTTCGGGCGATTTATCACAGACATAAACAAGTTCGGTAATCAAAATCTGTCGGGAGAGGTCGAGCAACCTTTTTTCGCCGCTGGAAACTTTTTTCTTGTTGTTTTGCCGAGTTAAATTTCTCGCAACCGCCGCCGCGTCCAAAATATTTCCGGTTTTGAGCCGCTCAAGGTTTGTATGAAATCTTTTATTCCAACTGCCCTGTAGCTGTTCACTTTCCGCCCGCAAAACTTCTATGACTTCTTCAAGTTGCGCGGGCATTATCAATTCACGCAAGCCCGCCTCTTCAACTTTGTCGACAGGTAGCATAAGTTTCATATCCCCAACGGGAAGGCGAAAAATATAATAAGATTTTTTGACGCCTCCGACTTCATTTTCCTCAATATCCGTAATTTCGCCGGCACCGTGCATCGGATATACAATTCTATCGCCGATTTTCATCTCATGCCACCTCCTGCGAATTATTTTATTGCATTGTACCATAAATCGCCGCGCAATGTAAACGCGGGCAATAAAAAAACTCCCCGCCGTCCGACGAGGAGTTTTTGTTTAATTACTGATCAACGCGCTTAATATCCGCGCCGAGACTGACAAGCTTTTGAACGAGATTATCGTAGCCGCGGTCAATGTGGTGAATATAACCGACTTGCGTTTCACCTTCGGCAACGAGAGCCGCCAAAACAATCGCTGCGCCCGCTCGCAGGTCTGTCGCTTTGACTTGGCAACCCGTCAATTTTTCCTGCCCTTCAACAAAGGAAGTGCGCCCGTCAATTTTAATCTTCGCGCCCATGCGCCGGAGCTCGTCGACATGCATAAACCGATTTTCAAAAACAGTTTCCGTAACCATGCTTGAGCCTTGCGAAATGGAAAGCATAGCCATAAATTGCGCCTGCATATCAGTCGGGAAGCCGGGATAAGGCAAAGTTTTTATATCGACAGCTCGCGGGCGATTTTCGCCGATAACTCGAATTCCGTCCACGTCCTCAATAACTTTGACGCCCGCCTCTTTGAGCTTGGCGATAACGGGCTTGAGGTGTTCGCTGATTGCGTTGGCAATGTAAACGTCGCCGCGAGTCATTGCGGCGGCTATCATGTAAGTGCCCGCCTCAATTCGGTCCGGAATAATCGTGTAGTCACAGGCGATTAATTTTTTCGCGCCCTCGACTTTTATGACGTTGGTTCCGGCCCCGCGGATTTTCGCGCCCATGATGTTTAGATAATTTGCCAGGTCGACAATTTCGGGCTCCTGCGCGGGATTTTCGATAATGGTTTGACCCTGCGCCATTGACGCCGCCATTAAAATATTTTCCGTCGCACCGACTGAAGGGAAGTCAAGATAAATCTGCGCACCCTTCAAGCCTTCGGGGGCAACCGCCTCAATGTAGCCGTGTCCAATGGAAATTTTCGCGCCGAGAGCCTCAAAGCCTTTCAAGTGCAAATCAATCGGGCGCGTTCCTATCGCGCAACCGCCGGGTAAAGAAATTTTCGCGGAGCCGAGACGCGCCAAAAGCGGTCCCATTATCAAAAACGAAGCTCGCATTTTCCTGACCAAATCATACGGCGCAGTTATATTTTCAATCGACGAGGCGTCAACATAAAGTTTGCTGTTTTCGGGTTCGTGACGAACTTTGACGCCCAACGTCCGCAAAACTTCGCTGATTGTGCGAACGTCATCGAGATTGGGCACTTCGTCCAGACAAGTTTCCCTGTCTTGACCGAGGAGCGTTGCCGCAATGACAGGGAGCACGGCATTTTTCGCGCCGCTGATTTTCACGGTGCCGCATAATCTCTTGCCGCCTTTTATAATTAATCTTTCCAAAATTTCAATCCTCCCCACCACTTAAACCTTATCGATGTTGAGAGTAGTGCGCATGACGTTATCGATTATGTAATTCGTATCAACTTTGCTGTCTGCTTTCTTGAAAGTTTTGCCTTCCTTTTTCAGCCGCGCCTGAATTTTTTTTGCTTGGGCAATGTCTTTGCGAATTTCTTTATCGGTTCTGACTTCGTTTGACGCGCCGACTTCCACAACAAGCTGATTGTTTTTGCCGGTCTTGAGGAATTCTTGTATTTTATCTTCGTAACTTTTTGTGGAATCAGCCGCAGTCACGACGCCCGCATTTGCCAAAGCTTGAGAGACGGGAACGAGTGCGCCGCCGTGAATTTCCAGCGTTAAAATTCCCTGCCGCGCAGTCAAAGGCACGGTATAAGGCACGATAACTTTTTCAGTCGGCTTGCGATAAGGTTGCAACTCAACAGTCAAATTAACCGTCTCGCCGGGCTTAACTTTCGCCTTGTCGGGAGAAATGGAAACGATTGAGGCAGTGCGCCGCTCGGTCTCGAAAGAAATATTGACATCAACGCCGAAAATATTTGATTCTTCTTTGGTATTGGAACAGACCAGATTTAAAGCTTGCATGAGTTCAAGGACGGCGACTTGCCCGACATCGGAGGAATTGTAAAACATATTTTTCCGCGAAATTTCTCCGGCGGCAATGGAATCAGTTTTTATGTTGAAGTCAATATCAACAGTACTTTCAGCCAGAGAATCAGCCACTTTGTTAAGCGCGGCATAAGCGATTGACGCGCCGAGCTTCGGGACGAGATTTTCATTATAGGCGATAATTGTTCTGTAAGTTTCTTTTTTGTTAAGGGCATTATCTGTAATCGTCACATTAACGGGCACGACGGCAGGAAAAGTTCCGATAATGCCCGCAACGCCCGATTCGCGATCTTGATTGATTCGCCCGATAATTTGCCCTATGCCGGCGAGTTTGACGCCCGTGCTATTCGCGCCGCTGATTGAGCCGATAACAGAAGCGTCCGTCATGAAATAATTCACGTTGCCCGAATGCATAAAAGAATGTCCGAATGCTAAAATTTTTTCGCCGTCAACGGCAGTAACTGTACCCGTTGCTCCGAGCGAAAAATCTCCGTAGATAATCGCAACGCCCAATGCCGAGCCGGGCTCCAAAGTTGCGCCGAGTTTAATTCCCCTCTCGATAGTTGAAGTCGGCGTTTGAAAATTTCCCACGTTCAATTCCTTGAATAAAAATTTTGCGCTATCGGAATTAAAGCCGTCGAGATAAAACGCGCCCATTTCTTCGGGATTTTTTTCAGGCTTTTCTTCGGGCGAAATTTTTTCTTCGGTTTTATTTTCGAGTTCGCCGGATTTTTCTTCCGGTTTATTTTCTTCGTCAGCGGGTTTTTCTTCCGGTTTATTTTCTTTGTACGTGGGCTTTTCTCTGGTGATTTTGAGATAATTTAATTGTGCTTTGGGGTCGGGCAGAGTCCACATTTCGAGCATATATTCTATTGGCGTGATAAAAAAAGTGTAAGGATTCATTTCCTTTAGCACGGAGGCGAGTGCTCCGACAAGTTTGCCGTCAATGTAAACGGGGCTACCGCTCATGCCCTGCAAAACGCCGCCCGTGCGTCTGATAACATCGCCCGACGCCTCTGCCATAATCATGCGTTTGGAGCCTTTGCCGTCGTCAGTTATGCCGACGATATTAACATCAAACTGTTCAATTTTACCGGAGCCATCCACGATAGTATAAGCTTTGCCCTTCATGCCGCTTCTTAGTTGGTCGAACGGGAAAATTTCGGGCATTGCCAGAGCCGTATTTGTTAGCGTGAAAATTATCAAGGCGACCGATAAAAATAATTTCAATAAAATCTTATGCAAGTCCTTCAACTCCATTCAGGAAGATAAAAAAACTTTTAATCCATGGTTAACTTAAGGCATAATAAATTATTTTCCGTATATCGTCAAGATTATTTCAGATAAGCCCTTTCGCGCAGATTTTTTTTAGGCAAAATCGTCAAGGCATTGCCGATAAGTCTTTCGTGTCCGTCGCTGGGACTGTTTATCAAACTGCCTTTAAAAAATAATTCTGTGGAGCCGCCTCCGTCCAAATTAATTGCCTCGACCGCGCCGAAATTATTTTTGAGGATACGCGCCCACTCCGTCAAAGTGCAACCTTTGCTGTGAGCTTGCCGCCCGTCGACCACTGCGAAAATATAATCGCCATATTTTGTTATGCCGACTGCCGAGCGCGGAGCGCGTCCGACGCGAATATCCAGCGGAAATTGTTCCGCGTCCGCCGTCACGTAAATTTCTCCTCTTTTAACCAAAGTCGGTCCCGCGCCGATTATATGAATCGCTTCGTTGAAATCTTCGCCGTGTTCGACGTTGATATAATCTTCGTCAAAAGTTATCGCGTCGCCGACTTTGACAGCCTCAAAATTTTCTGCGGCGGTGCCGTTCGCGCTGATAACATAGCCGTCGGGCGGAATGGAATTATTTCCTTTGCCGCGGAAAATACTCATGACGAGACCTTCTTGAACAATCAGTTCAACGCCGAAATCATTTGTGCGAGTCGTTTCGCCCTGCCAGCCGTTATAAACGACAACTGTATTGCTGTTGCGTTCGCAGTTGACGCCGTTAACAACAATTTCATTGCCGTTGAATTGCAGGACGCCGCGATAAGTTTGCCGCCCAAAAATCGTCGAGCCGTTCTCTTTGATTCCGACTGCCGAGCGAACAAAATATGTTGTGCCCGCGGTGAGCCCGTCAATTTTCGTGTTGCCGTAAATTACGCCGCTTGCACCGAAATAACTTGCGTTAATCGTCGCGATTGCTTCGGCGGAATTCATTTGCGAAACTGTCGCCCGCCCCGGAACTTGTCCCCTTGCCAAAACCGGACGCATTAAATATCTTTCGTGGTCGGCGATAATCGCAAACGCCATAACGCCATCTTGATGATAAACCAAAAACTCCAAGCCTTCGACTTCTTCTTCAACTTGCGGCGGCTCAAAAATTTCAGGCGGGCGCGGCGGCTCTTCTATTTTTTCTTCCGGCTGAGGGTTTTCGGGCGGCGGTTCTTTGAAAGGTTCGTCGACTATTACCGGAGCTTTTTCTTCGGGCTGTGGATTTTCGAGTGTCGGTTCTTTAAAAGGCTCGTCGACTAAATTTGTGCCGGAATTTTCTTCGTCTGCAAATGCGAGGCTCGGTGCCGTTAGAAAAAATATTCCTGCCGTCAAAAGCGCGGCAATTTTTTTTGTCATTAATTAATACTCCTTCAAAAATTTTTCCATTGCAATTCTGCCGCCGATAAAAAATTCCTTCATTGCGGGAAAAATTTTGGGCGCGGCGAAAAAATATTTCGGAGGGGAAAATTTATGGCGAAGAAAAAAATAAAATATATTTGTCAGGAATGCGGCGCGGAGTCGCCCAAATGGTTGGGAAAATGTCCCGCGTGCGGAAATTGGAATACGCTTGTTGAGGAGGAAATTTCTTCGGCGGAAACAAAAAATCCGCACGCCTTGACGACAGCTTTCGAGACGCCGCGCAGAATTGCGGAAGTCGATATGGAAGAATTGCCGCGTTTTATGACGGGTTCGGGCGAATTGGACAGAGTTTTGGGCGGCGGCATGATTCCGGGTTCGATAATTTTAATTGCGGGCGATCCGGGTGTTGGCAAGTCGAGTTTAACATTGGCGGTTTGTGCAAATGTTGCAAGGAGCGGAAAAAGAGTTTTGTACGTGACGGGCGAGGAAAGTTCGCGGCAAATTCGCATGAGGGCGGAGCGATTGAACGCCTTGGCAGACGAACTTTTTATCTGCGCGGAAAATAATTTTGAGCGAATAACTCACCACGTCGACAAAGTTCAACCGGAGCTTTTGATAGTCGATTCAATACAGACAATTTACAAATCGGAAATAGAAAGTGCGCCGGGCAGCGTATCGCAAGTTCGGGAATGTTCTGCGGGATTAATGCGGCTGTCGAAAAGTTTGGGCGTGACAACTTTTATAATCGGGCACGTGACAAAGGACGGTTCCTTGGCGGGACCGCGAGTTTTGGAACACATAGTCGACACGGTTTTATTTTTTGAGGGCGAACGCAACGCGGACTTCAGAGTTTTGCGTGCGATAAAAAATCGTTTCGGTGCGACGAGCGAAATTGGTTTATTTGAAATGCGCGACACGGGGCTTGCGGACGTTCCCGACGCGTCGAAATTATTTTTGCCGGAAAAAGCGGACGACATTGGTAGCGTAATTGTCCCGACGGTCGAAGGGACGCGCCCGCTCCTTGTCGAAGTGCAAGCGTTGGTTGCGCCGACGCCCTTTATGCCGCCGCGCAGAACTTCGGATTCCGTCGACATAAAAAGAATTCAGTTGCTGTTGGCGGTTTTGGAAAAACGATTGCACTTGAGCATAGGACCTTGCGACGTTTATGTTAAGACGGCGGGCGGAATAAAAATCGACGAGCCGGCGACCGATTTACCGATTGCAATTTCTTTGGCGTCGAGTTTTGCGAACAGAAAACTTTTGCCGCAATGCGTGATTTTCGGCGAAGTCGGCTTAAGCGGCGAAGTGCGAGCTGTCAGCAAGGCGCGGCAACGAGTCGATGAATCAATCCGCATGGGATTTACGAATATTATTTTGCCTAAAAAAAATTTCGCGGAGGTCTCAAAACTAAATTCTGTAGCGAAGGCAAATTTAATATCGGTAGAAAATCTGCGCGACGCTTTGAAACTTTCAATGCCGCGAGAAAAGATTTAGGACGAAAAAAATTTGCCGCCGATTAAGGCGGCGATTTTTTGTTGCAGGAATGATTTACAATCTGATAAAATAATTTGCGAGGAGGTTTTAATATGGGATTTTTCGACAGATTAAAAGCGGGCTTGACCAAAACCCGCGAAAAATTTATTGACAAGATTGACGAAATTCTTCATGGCTCGACAAAAATTGACGACGAACTTTTAGACGAGCTGGAAGAAACTTTAATAACTTCCGATGTGGGAATGCAGACGACGGAAAAGTTAATCGCAGGATTGCGCAAGGGCGTTCGCAAGGCTGAAATAAATTCGCCCGATGACGTGAAAAATTTTTTGTCGAATCAAATTCGCGAAATTCTCACGGAGGAGGAGGGCGGTTTTATCAACGTCGAGCCGCCGCATGTAATTTTAATGATTGGCGTCAACGGCGCGGGCAAAACTACGACAATCGGCAAACTCGGCGCGTATTACAAGGCGCAAGGCAAAAAAGTCATGATGGCTGCCGCCGATACTTTCCGTGCAGGCGCGATTGACCAGTTGGAGATTTGGGCAAATCGGACGGACTCGGCTTTCGTAAAACACTCCGAAGGCTCCAATCCTTCAAGCGTTGCACTCGACGCCGCCCGCAGTGCCGTTGCGCAGAAAATGGACGTGCTCCTTGTCGACACGGCGGGACGTCTGCAAAATAAATTCAACCTTATGGAAGAGCTAAAAAAAATTAATCGTATTCTCGGCAAAGGGATTCACGGTGCGCCGCATGAAGTTCTTTTGGTTTTGGACGCTACGACGGGGCAAAATGCACTTCGACAAGCCGAATTATTTTCACAGACGGCGGGCATAACCGGAATTGTTTTGACGAAACTTGACGGCACGGCTAAGGGTGGAATGATTATCGGGATAAAAGAACAGCTGAATATTCCCGTTAAATGGGTCGGGGTCGGTGAGCGGCTCGACGATTTGCGCCCGTTCAATGCAAAGGAATTCGCCGACGCACTTTTCGGACTTTAAAAATTGTGAGTGTAGCCGACGGACAAGCCCAAAGTATTGTAGCCGGGATTGTGACTGCGCAAGCCGTTGGAAAAATGACTGATTGAATAGCCGACGCTGAAAGAATCCTGTTCGCGAAATTGCCAAGTCAGACGCGGACCCAATCGCCAAAGAAAACCGTAAGCGCGACCGTCGTAGGGGTGTGCTTTGTTATAAAGCATGAAACTGCCCGTAAAATCCAACGAACCATGCAATTTGCCCGAAACTTTTTTATCCCAACGCAACATGAACGCGGGTCCTAAGCCGACGCCCTGGCTGTCGTGATGAACGCCGCCGTCCTTGCGCGGATTGGTGTAGCCGACAGCTCGCGTGAAAGTAAGCCCGCGCCAATAGCTCATTGCTCCGCTGTCCGTAACTTTCTCGAAAAAGTGCACGTTGTAATTGTTCACATTGCGCTGATTGAACATATTGCCTTCAAGATATTCAATCTGAATTTCGTTGGCATTTTCCCAAATTTTTTTATCGGGCTCGGAAATTTCTTCGGGAATTTCTTCCGCATTGGCAACACTAACGGTTAAAAGACTAATCGCGAGCATTGACAAGAATTTTTTCATACGTCGTCGCCTCCAAAAAATTTTTTAGCCAATTTATCACAGCAGAAATTTTTTAGCAAGGCGGCAAGTTCAATTAGGAGTGAGGAATGAGGAATGAGAATTTTATTGACTAATGATGACGGGATACAAGGCGCGGGGCTTTGGTCAATGGCTACTGCGTTGAAAAATCGCGGCTTTGAAATTATAATCGCCGCCCCGATGAATCAGCAAAGCGGCATGGCTCACGCGCTGAGCGTCCTGCGCGAAATTGAATACCGTCGCTTTGACAATCCCGACTGCGAGGCATGGATTTTCGACGGGACGCCGACCGATTGTGTTAAAATTTATCTGGAGGGCATGAGCGAAGGAAAAAAATTCGACGCGGTTGTTTCCGGCATAAATGACGGCGCGAATCTTGCAACCGACGTAATTTATTCGGGCACTGTCGGCGCGGCTCTGGAAGGTTTTCTGCATGCTATTCCGTCCTTGGCCGTTTCTCGCGACAGAAAATCCGAAATTCCTTTTGACACGGCGGCTCAATCAACTGTCAATTACCTTGAAAAAATTTTGGACGTTAAGCACGAGCCTTTCCTCCACAATTTAAATTTCCCGAAAAAATTCCGCGCAGATAAAGCCGAATTGGTTGCCACGCGCCTGGGTCGCAGGGATTATATCAATGCTTTCACGAGTCACACCGACGACGCGGGGCACGCTTATTTCCGTATCGGCGGGACGGCTTGCGATTCGGACGCGGGCGAAGGCACCGATATTTACGCGGTTAATCTCGGCTATGTTTCGGTGACGCCGTTACAATGCGACCTTGCCGATTATTATTCGATTGTCGAACTTCGCAAAATCTTCAGGGGCTGAATATGGACGATTACACTTGGAGAAGACGACTTAACGAAAGGCGCAGGCGGCGCGAGCGTGAAAGATTATACGCCTTGCTTTTTCTCCTGATGATATTCGGCGGAATATTTTTATATTTTTCGGTTTACACAAAGACGCCCGAATACGCAATGCGCGAAATGGTTGAGGCTTTCAAGGCGGGCGACGCCAATACTTTTCGCCGCCACGTAGATTTAAATTCGATTACCATTGCGGCTTACGACGATTTGACGAGTGATTTATTTAAATATGACACGCAACTTTCCGACCGCGAGCGAAGTCTTTTTGAAAATTTTTATGTGTTGATTCGGCGGCAAATGTGCAATGGCGCGGTTAAAGTTATCAACACTTACCTTGACACGGGCGAATGGACTTTGCCCGGCGAAATTTTAAAAGGGCGGCAACTCGGCATTGATTATGATCTTTTGCTTGATCGCAGTTTGATTCGGCACACCTCGCTGATTGGTCTTGAGGGAGTCGAATTGCAGGAAGAAGAAGCGACCGCAACTTTTACCGTTGTCGAAGAGTATTCGCAAGTGCCCTTTACGCTGAAGGTTACGATTAAAGATTTGGCGAATGAGAGTTTTAGTATTGGCAGTAGCGATTTTGAAATTTTCGGGCGCAGGATAAAATTTCCGGGTTTGAGTTTCAATTTGGGCGGCAGTGATTGGAAAATTGTGAGTGTGGATAATTATCGCGGTTATTTGGACGCTGTTTCGCCGATTTTGCGTCAAAATTTAGCGGAGTACATTGACAATACCGCGGAGATTGTTTATCGGTACAATGGAGTTTTTGAGGACGAACAGGACGTTTTTATAGCTTTGCAAAGGTCGCCTGTTGGGATTATGACGGAAAGTCAGCGCGTCGAAGTCTCGAATTACATTTCCAACACGATAATTCCGTCACTTGAAGCGCGTCAAACGGAATTGGATCAGGTGCCGATACCTCAGGGCGCGCAATTTTTGGCGAGTCTTCGTCAGGAGTCGACAAAAGTTACGATTATGGCTTGGCAGTCGTATATTAAAGGGATAACCGAGAACAGTGCGGCGGATTTGGACACGGCGGCGAGTTTGCATAAGCAGGAGCTTGTTTTTGATCAGAGGATTGAGGAAATTGTTTACAACTCGGCTGTCGCCAGAAATTTGCCCGAATTGCCGTAGGTGTCCCCTCTTTGTCAAAGTGTGGACTACGCAGAACCAGCTGTCGGCGGCGCGGCTCCTCACTTCGATTTTGCTAAATTTTATTTTTGATTATTGAACTACTTTCTTTTGCTCACCCAAAAGAAAGTAGCAA
>CAMNEX010000023.1 GCA_946536825.1 uncultured Selenomonadales bacterium
TCGCTGTGAACGGGGAAATTTTTTGTGGGGAGGGTAATGCCGTTAAAGTTCTATTTTGACGGCAAATGTTATGAAACTCTTGCCAATGATCAAATCAGATCCATTGCGAAAACCTTTGCCGTAAAATGAGGAGGGGGTTTTCGGTCTTAAATGAATTTATCAAATGCGTAAACCAGTGCCAGACCGATTGCCAGAGAGCAGGCAAAAATTCCCGTGCTCACCGTCAAAACACTGTCGCTGAAGATTTTCTTCATTGTCAATGCCTCCTTACTCAGAATTTTGAGCTCGAAGTACTTTTAAAAAACTTTGTCGAGTCCGTAGAGAAACACCAAGCCGATAATCAGCGAGCCGCTGAAAAGTCCTGTGCTGAATATCATAATTGCTCCGTTCTCTTTGAAAAACTTTTTCATGATTATTGCCTCCTGTCAGTTGATTGTTTCAATCCCTTGAAACAGTGCGAATTATAGCACGAGGATTTTTTTTCGCAATGCGCAATCGTTATTGATTCAATTCGCGTTTGTTATTGTTTTGACTGCTTTTACTTACGTTTTCGGACAAAAAAACTCCCCGCTCGCTGTGAACGGGGAATTTTTTATTGTTCGTCCGACTTTTGATTGTGCTTGCGGACGACGAATTTTATCGGCGTGCCTTCAAAGCCGAAACTCTCGCGCAGTCGGTTTTCTATGAATCGCATATAAGAGAAATGCAAAAGTTCGGGCTCGTTCACGAAAATTATAAAGCGCGGCGGGCAAATATCCGCTTGAGTCACGAAGAAAATTTTTGCCGCCTTGCCTTTTTTGCTCGGCGGAGGATTTACTGCCACGGCGTCGCGAATCAATTCGTTCAGGACGCTCGTTTGAATTCTCATCGACTGCTGCTCCGCGACAAATTTAACAAGCTCCGTCACTCTGTCGACGCGCTGTCCGGTCAATGCGCTGATATAAACCACGGGCGCATATTGCAAAAAGCCCAATTTCTTTCTCAAGTCGTCCGTAAAGCGATTTGTCGAGCGGTCGTGTTTGTTCGGAAAAATATCCCACTTGTTCACGACGATTACGCAACCCTTGCCGGATTCGTGCGCGTAGCCCGCGATTTTTTTATCCTGCTCCGTCACACCGACCGGAGCTTCTATCAGCATTAACACAACATCTGCGCGGTCAATCGCCCGGAGCGAACGAATTACGCTGTATCGCTCGACGGGCTCATCTATTTTTGATTTTTTTCGCATGCCCGCCGTGTCTATCAGCGTAAATTTTGTTCCGTCCATAAAAAAATTCGTGTCTATCGCGTCGCGGGTTGTGCCAGGCACTTCGCTGACTATTACGCGCTCTTCGCCCAACATTTTATTTACCAGCGAAGATTTTCCGACGTTCGGTCGCCCGATTACCGCAATTTTTATCTCGTCGTCGTCGCGAACTTCAATTTCTGTTTCCGGCAAATTTTTTACTACCGCGTCCAATAAATCGCCCAAATTTAGCGCGTTGCTCGCTGAAATGCCTATCGGTTCGCCCAAACCCATTTTGTAAAATTCGTAAGTCTCTTGCTCCATGTTTACGCCGTCGATTTTGTTCACCGCCAATATTATCGGCTTTTCCGATTTGCGCAGTAATTTTCCTATGTCTTCGTCCGCCGCCGTTATGCCCGCTCGCCCGTCCACCACGAAAATTATCGCGTCCGCCTCCTCGATTGCGATTTTGGCTTGCAGGCGAATTTCCGTTAAAATTTTGTCCGCGGATTTTATTTCTATGCCGCCCGTGTCTATCAATGTGAAGTCCCGATTCAGCCACGTCGCGTCCATGTATATTCTGTCCCGCGTCACGCCCGCCATATCGTCAACGATTGACAATCTTTTTTTCCCTATCTGATTAAAAAGCGTCGATTTCCCGACGTTCGGTCGCCCGACTATCGCCACTATTGCTTTGCTCATTTAAATTTCCCCTTCCAAAACTTTTCTGAACTCCGCGCCGTTTCTTATCGGCAAAACCTGCGCGGGTGCGAAAATTTTTCTTAAATCTGCAAGTGAAACGTCGTCCAAAAAAATTTCTTCGCCCGATTTTAACGCCGTCGCCGGAATTAATATCAAATCGCGCTCGCCGCCTTGCAAAGCCGCGATTATATCTTTTCCCGTCAAAAGTCCCGATACATTTACTTTTTCCCCGAAAAATTTATTTTCTACAGGCAAAATTCTAACGTTGGGCTTGTCGACCAACTTTTTTAAAACTTTCGCGAAGGAAGTTCCGCTCACAACATCAATTCTCTTGTCCCATTTTCCCTGCCCAATTTCCTTTTCTCTAAACTCTTCGATAAAATTGCGCGTCATGCCGATACCGTTTTCAATCTGCGGAAAATCGTCGTAAAATTCAGCGGGCGGCAAATTTTTTTCCGCCATTAAATAAAATTCGTCGCCGAGATAAACAAAAGTTCTGCCCGATTCCGCGCGGATTTTTTTTTGCCAAGCTTCAACCTGCTCAATAACTTTTGCGGCAGAATCCTTGTCGAATTGTTGCAAAGGAAATTTATCGCGACGGTGGCGCGTCACTCCGACAGGAACTATCGCCAAGCTCAGCGCGTGCGGTTTGCGCTTCAAAATTTCGGAGATTGTATAATCCAATTCCGCGCCGTCATTTAAATTTTTGCACAAAACAACTTGCGTATGATATTCGACGCCCGCCTTTTCCAATTCGTCGAGTTGAGTTTGGATTTTCGCTCCGAGCGGAGTCCTCAAAATTCTTGCGCGAAGCTCCGGATTCATTGCGTGAACCGAAACAAACAGCGGCGATAAATGAAATTTTTTTACGCGCTTAAAATCTTTGGCGGATAAATTCGTCAGCGTAATGAAATTGCCAAATAAAAATGACAGGCGGTAATCGTCGTCCTTAATCGAAAGCGTTTTGCGCATATTCGGCGCGATCATATCGACGAAACAGAAGACGCAATGATTTTTGCAACGCTTAATGCCGTCGAAAACCGCTGATTCAAATTCCGCGCCCAATTCCTCGTCAAAATCTTTTTCAAACGCGATAATCTCCCGCTCGCCGTCGGAGTGCTCAACTAAAAGTTCAATTTCCTCCTCGGCAAGCAAAAAACTTAAATCGATAATATCAAGCGGCGTTCGCCCGTTGACTTGCAAAATTTTATCGCCCGCGGCAAGTTCGAGTTCCTCGGCGAGGCTACCCGCCTCAATTTTTGTAATCGTTCCGTTCAAAAATTTTTCCTCCAAAAAAGTTGTGCGCCGATTATAACAAAGCCTTCGGCGCATTGCAAAGACTTGCAAAAAGTAGTATACTGCGCCAATCAAAGGAGGAAAAAATTATGCAGAAATTTGAGAAATGGCAAGGTTGCGGAAACGATTTTATTTTAATTGACAGACCCGGCAACGAGATTGAAGAGCCCGAAAAAATTAAATGGCTTTGCGACAGGCATTTTGGAATAGGCGCGGACGGCGTGATTTACGTTATGAATTCCACCAAAGCGGCGGTTCGCATGAGAATTTTTAATGCGGACGGTTCCGAGGCGGAAATGTGCGGCAACGGCTTGCGTTGTTTTGCGCGTTATCTTCTCAGCGGCGATAAATTTTTCTCCGACGACGATTTAACGGTCGAGACGGGCGCGGGCATTTTAACTGTCAGCATGAAATACAATTTGATAACGGTTGACATGGGCGAGCCGATTTTCAATGCGGATAAAATTCCCGTGACGGGCTTTGGCAGTCAAAAATTGGTCAGCGAGCCGATTGAAGTTGACGGCGTGACTTACAAAATGACTTGCGTGAGCATGGGCAATCCGCATTGCGTGATTTTCGTCGACGACATTGACAAAATCGATTTGGAGCATATCGGACCGAAATTCGAGACGCATAAATTTTTCCCGCGCAAAACCAATACGGAATTTGTTCAGGTTGTCGGGGAAAATAAATTGCGCATGCGCGTTTGGGAGCGCGGTAGCGGAATAACGTTGGCTTGCGGCACGGGAGCTTGCGCTACGGCGGTTGCGGCTAATCTCAACGGCTTGGCGGACAGAAAATCTACCGTTATTCTTGACGGCGGCGAGCTTAATATCGATTGGCAAAAAAATAATCACATAATGATGACGGGCGCGGCGGAAAAAGTTTTCACGGGTGAATTTTAAATGCGCAAAGGACTTTTGATAGTAATATCGGGCGCGAGCGGCACGGGCAAGGGTACAGTTTGCAAAAAACTTTTGGCTGACTTGCCCGAAGTCGCTTATTCAATTTCGGCGACGACAAGAACCCCGCGCCCCGGCGAAGTCGACGGCAAAGAATATTATTTTCTCGGCGTCGAAGAATTCAAAAATTGGATTGCGGAAGGAAAATTTCTGGAATTCGCGGAGGTTTACGGGAATTTTTACGGGACTCCGCTGAATAAAATCGAGGAGCGGCTAAATCGCGGCGAAGATATTCTTTTGGAAATCGACGTTCAGGGCGCACTCAATGTCAAGAAAAAATGCCCCGAAGGAATTTATATTTTCTTGCTTCCGCCGAGTTTGGAAGAGTTGAAACGCCGAATCGAAGGGCGCGGCACCGAGACGCCCGAAAGTTTATCGCGCAGATTGAAAAATGCCATTGCGGAAATAAAAATCGGGCTTGAATATGATTATGTCGTTGTAAATGACGCGATTGACAACGCCGCCGCGCAGATTCAAGCGATTTTGACGGCGGAACGCTTAAAAGTCGCTCGGAACGCGGATAAATTTGATTTTGAGGGAGAAATTTAAATGAAACTTAAAGAAGATGTTCTGAGCATGGTAAATCCTTCGACGGATTCAATGCTCAAGCAAACTCACAGCCGCTACGCGCTTGTGGTTTTGGCTAGTAAAAGGGCTCGCGAACTTTTGAGCGGCGCACCCTGTCGCGTTGAAAATCGCGCAAATAAATTCGTGACAAACGCGATGGAGGAAATTAACGAGGGGAAAGTTACTTACACGATAAGGGATTAAAAAATGCGTGGAAAAAATATTTTAATCGGCGTGACGGGCGGCATTGCGGCTTATAAAGTCGTCGAAGTGGCAAGTCGCCTTAAAAAATCGGGCGCGAATGTCAAAGTTATGATGACGCGCCACGCAACCGAGTTTGTTTCGCCGAGAACTTTTCATGAAATAACGGGAAATGCCGTGTCGGTCGAAATGTTCGGCGACGCGGCTAATTTTAATGTTGCGCACATTGCGTTGGCGAATTTTGCGGATTTAATACTGATTGCGCCCGCGACCGCGAATTTTTTGGCGAAAATGGCGCACGGAATAGCCGACGACCTTTTGACGACGACGATTTTGGCTTTTGATAAAGAAATTTTAATCGCGCCGGCAATGAATACAAAAATGTATGAAAATCCCGCGACGCAAGCGAATTTAGAAATTTTAAAAGCTCGCGGCGTGAAAATTTTGGAGCCGGCGTCGGGGAATTTGGCTTGCGGGACGGTCGGTAAAGGTAGATTGCCCGAACCGAAAGAAATCTGCGCGGAAGTCGAGAAATTTTTTGCGGATAAAATTTTAAGCGGCAAAAAGCTTTTGGTGACTGCAGGCGGCACAGTCGAGGCGATAGATCCCGTCCGATATATCGGCAACAGGTCGTCGGGGCGCATGGGCTACGAAATTGCAAGGTCGGCAGGCAAAGCGGGCGCACAAGTCGTTTTGATATCGGGAAAAAGCGAAGTCGAACCTCCGAGCGGTTTAGAAGAATTTATAAAAATTGAATCGGCGATAAAAATGCGCGAGGAAGTCTTAAAACATTTTGATTCGGTTGACGCCGTGGTAATGTCGGCGGCGGTTGCGGATTATCGGATAAAAAATCCCGCCGCGCAGAAAATAAAAAAGTCCGCCGAAACTTTGACATTGGAGCTTGTGAAAAACCCCGACATTTTAAAAGAACTCGGCGGCTTGAAAGAAAATCAAATTTTGGTCGGCTTCGCGGCGGAAACTCAAAATATTTTGGAGTACGCCAATAAAAAACTCGTCGAGAAAAATTTGGATTTTATCGTTGCAAATGACGTGACGATTGAAGGCGCGGGCTTCGGCGTCCCGACAAATATTGCGACGATAATTTGGAGAAATGGCGACATTGAGACCTTCGACAAGATGAGCAAAGCCGCTTTGGCAGAAAAAATCGTTGAGCGCGTCGCCGATTTATTAAACAAAGATAAAAAATTCTTCCCTTTAACTGTCAATCATTAAAATTTCAGAAAGATATGCTAGGCTTGCCTCAAATTTTATAGGAGGTGAAGCTTATGCTGGATAAGGCGATAAAATTTTTCATAACGTTGACGTTGGCAATAATCGGCGGCGCGGCGTTGTTTCAGGCAAGCCCGTTTTTAATCTCGTACATCAATCTGGAATTTTTCCAAATTGACACGGGGATTTTTCGTTTGACGCTGGCAAGTCTGGTTTGCATCTTGGCGGGTGCACTTATCGGTGGCTTGACGGGCTTTTTTATTTCTCCGTATTTAATCGGCAAACTCGGAAACTTTACTGCGTTTGTCGAAAAGCAACTCAGCAAAATGCCAATCAATGACGTTATCGCAGGTGCGATTGGTTTGGCAATAGGACTTATTCTCGCAAATTTATTGGGCAATGCTTTTTCGCGCATTCCGGTCGTCGGCAATTATATCCCGATTATTTTTAGTCTGGTGCTCGGTTATTTGGGCGTCAGAATCACAATTAAGAAGAGAAAAGAGATAGCGAACAGCTTTGATTTTATAAAAGAGATTTTACACAATCGCGAAGCGGCTAAGGTAGAAAAGGAACCCGCCGTGCCCGAAAAAATCGTTGAAGAACCCGTTCCGGAAGAAAATCCGCCCATCGAACGCGCAAAAGTTAATTTAGTCAAGCTTCAGGAGCATAAAAATAAAAATTACAAACTTTTGGACACGAACGTAATAATCGACGGGCGCATTGCCGACATTTGCAAGACAGGTTTTTTGGAAGGGACGCTTTTAATTCCCGTGTTCGTCTTGGAGGAATTGCAATACATTGCGGATTCTTCCGACACGTTGCGCAGAGTTCGCGGTCGGCGCGGGCTTGACGTCTTGCAAAAAATTCGCGAGGACGAGTCCAATCTTGAAGTTGAAGTTATGAACGTAGATTTTGACGATATCCAAGGTGTTGATTCAAAGTTGGTGCGTCTGGCGCAGAAACTCGGCGGCAAAATTATCACCAACGATTTCAATCTCAACAAAGTCGCTCAACTGCGCGGCGTCGAAGTTCTCAACATAAACGAACTTTCCAACGCCGTCAAACCGGTCGTGATTCCCGGCGAAACCATGAAAGTTCAAGTCGTCAAGGACGGCAAGGAGCCGGGGCAGGGCGTCGCTTATCTCGACGACGGCACAATGATCGTTATCGAAAACGGACACAGATATTTGAGCAGAACAATTTCGGTTGAAGTCACTTCCGCCTTGCAAACTTCCGCGGGCAGAATGATTTTCGCCAAGCCCAGATAAAATTTAGCAGAAAAATTTTGGAGTCGAGGAAAATTTCTTCGGCTCCTTTTAATTTTGCAAGGCATTTGATATAGTTTATTCGGAGGAAATAATTATGCAGAAAAAAACAGTGGCGGAAATTTTAAAAGAGGCAACTGCGCGGCTTGCGGCAGGAAAAATCGAAAATCCGCGCCTCGACGCCGAAATTTTACTCGCGCACGTTTTGAAGTGGCGACGATTAAATTTATATGTCAACGACGAAAAAATTTTGCCGCTCGAAAATATTTTGCGCTTCAATGAGCTGATAAATTTGCGCCTGAAAAATTTCCCCGTCGCGTATCTGACAAAAACAAAAGACTTTATGGGCTTATCCTTCGCCGTGAACGAAAATGTTTTGATACCGCGTCCGGAAACGGAAATTTTAACTGAATACGTCGGAGAAAACCTGCGCGGGTCGGGCGGAGGAATTTTTGCAGATTTGGGCGCGGGCAGCGGAGCAATTTGCATTTCGATTTTAAAATTTGTAAAAACTGCGCGGGCGGCGGCAGTCGACATATCGGCGGAGGCTTTGGAAGTCGCGAAATTCAACGCGGAGAAATTTTGCGTCGCGGACAGAATAAATTTTTATTGCGGAGATTTATTCGCGCCGTTGGAAGGAAAATTCAACGCGATAGCATCAAATCCGCCGTACATACCGACAGGCGAGCTGGAAAATTTACAAGCGGAAGTTAAACGCGAGCCGAAGTCAGCTTTGGACGGCGGCGAAGACGGCTTGAATTTTTATCGGCGAATAATTTCCGACGCACCGAAATTTTTGGTAAGCGGCGGACTTTTGGCGGTCGAAGTCGGGATAAATCAATCGGCGGCGGTCAAAAATTTATTAGAGGCGGCGAACTTTATCGACGTGGAAATTTTAAAAGATTTATCGGGAATTGACAGAGTAATTGCGGGGAGGATTTAATTGGAAACAGAAATTTTACAGCCGACGGAAGAGAATTTGCTCCGAGCGGCGGAATTTATAAAAAGCGGAGAAATTGTTGCTTTCCCAACCGAAACCGTTTACGGACTGGGCGCGGACGGCTTAAACGTCGAGGCTTGCAAAAAAATTTTCGCGGCGAAGGGCAGACCTTCGGACAAACCGCTGAGCTTGCACGTCGCCTGTCTCGAAATGGCGGAAAAAATTGCTAAAATCTCCGCGCAGGCAGAAAGATTATTTGCGGCGTTTTGCCCGGGTGCCTTGACGATAATATTGCCAAAGAATAAAATTGTACCCGATTTCGTGACGGGCGGAAGGCAAAGCGTCGGGATAAGATTTCCCGCAAATGACGTGGCACTTTCGTTGATAAAATTTTCAGAGCGTCCGATAGCCGCGCCGAGCGCAAATTTATCGGGCAAAACTCCGCCGAAAACTGCGCGGGAAGTTTTGGAAAATTTATCGGGGCGCGTCGGAATAATTTTGGACGGCGGGCAATGTCAATTCGGAATTTCCTCAACGATAATCGACTTGACGGAGCCGGAGCCGAAAATTTTACGTCACGGAGCAATTTCAGCAGAAAAAATTTTGGAGGTGTTAAAATGACCGACGCGGAGCGCAATAAGCAGACAATGAAAAAATTCATGACTTCCATAAACAGCAACGACAAAGCTTTGGCGGAAGAATTGATTGCCGCTGAAGCCGAATTTACGACGCCCGTATCGGAAAAACCGCTTTATGGCGGCGCGGGTTATCTTTCGGTCGTGGATTTAATGCGCAAAAGTTTTTCGGATATTCGTTGGGAAATGGTCGACATGGCAGCGGAGGACGATAAAGTTGCAGTGAGTTGGATTTGTTCGGGCACGCACGACGGCGATTTTATGGGGCTTGCGCCGACAGGTAAAAGATTTTCGTTCAGCGTGATGAATTTTTACTACTTCAACGCGGACGGCAAAATTATAAACGATGTGGCGGCAGAAGGTCTGATCGGATTGTTCAGAGCACTCGGATTGTCAAAAAATTAACGGAGGTTACAAAATGAATTTAATGGAAGGCTTGAAAAAAGACGCCGAACTTTTCGCGGCAGTGGAAAATGAACTCAATCGCCAGCGCAACAAATTGGAGCTTATCGCGTCGGAAAATATCGTCAGCAAGGCGGTTATGGAGGCGCAAGGCTCGGTTTTGACGAATAAATACGCTGAAGGTTATCCCGGCAAAAGATATTACGGCGGTTGCGAGTTCGTCGACGTTGCCGAACAGCTCGCGATTGACAGAGCCAAAAAACTTTTCAACTGCGAATACGCAAATGTTCAGCCGCATTCGGGCGCGCAGGCTAATATGGCGGTTTATTACGCGCTCGCGACGCCCGGCGATACGATTATGGGCATGAATTTAACCGACGGCGGGCATTTGACGCACGGAAGCCCCGTCAACATGAGCGGGAAATATTTTAAAATCGTCCCTTATGGCGTGAGCCGCGAAACCGAGACGATTGACTACGACGAATTGGAAAAAATCGCGCTTGAGTGCAAGCCGAAAATCATTGTGGCGGGCGCGTCGGCTTATTCGCGGATAATCGATTTTGAACGCCTTGCCGCGACTGCAAAAAAGGTCGGGGCGTATTTAATGGTTGACATGGCACATATCGCGGGGCTTATCGCGGCGGATTTGCACCCCAGCCCGTTGCCTTATGCCGACGTTGTGACTTCGACGACGCATAAAACTCTGCGCGGTCCTCGCGGCGGTTTGATTCTGTGTAACGATGCCGAGTTCGGTAAAAAATTCAACAAAGCGATTTTCCCCGGCACGCAGGGCGGTCCTTTAATGCATGTCATTGCGGCAAAGGCTGTGGCTTTCGGCGAGGCTCTGCAACCCGAATTCAAAGAATACGCCGCGCAGATTATCAAGAACGCAAAAGTTTTGGCGGAGACGCTGACGGCGGACGGCTTCAGAATTGTTTCGGGCGGCACGGACAATCATTTAATGCTTGTCGACTTGACGAGCAAAAATATCACGGGCAAAGAGGCGCAAAACGTCCTGGACGAAGTCAACATCACGGCGAATAAAAATACAATTCCCTTTGAACCGCGCAGTCCTTTTGTTACGAGCGGTTTGAGACTCGGCAGCCCCGCCTTGACGACTCGCGGCTTTAAGGAAGATGACATGCGCGAAGTCGGAAACATTATCGCTTTGGTTTTGGATAATCCGAGCGACGAGGACAAAAAAAATCATGCACGGGCAAGAGTGTCCGCGCTCTGCAAAAAATATCCGATTTATTGACGGGAGGTTTGCAGTGGATTTAGATTACTTAATTTTTCTGCAGGGAATTCGTAACGATTGGGGCGTCGAGGGACTTTTCAGCTTAATCTCGGTTATTCCAAAAAATCCGCTGACCGCGGCGATTCCCGCAATAATTTTTTGGTGCGTGAATAAAAACGCGGGAATTTTTGTCCTGTTCAACGCGACATGCGGACGAGTGATTAACGAACTGATAAAAGGAACTTTCTGCGTTTATCGCCCGTGGATTAAGGACGCGGCGTTGATACCTTCGGCGGAGGCAATGGCGGAGGCGTCGGAATATTCTTTTCCGAGCGGACACACGCAATTTACCACGGCGATTTATGGCGGCGTCGCATTTTTTTACAGAAAAATTTTCCCGTTGCTGATAATTCCCTGCGCGATAATAATTTTGGCAGTAGCTTTGAGCAGAAATGTTTTGGGCGTCCACACGCCGCAAGATGTTTTGTTCGCAATGATTTATTCGGTCGGATTATTTTTCGCGGCGGAAAAGCTTTTTAATTGGCTGGGCAAAGACAGGGAGCGGCAAGTTTTATTTCTCCTGTGCGGGCTGATAATCTGTCTGATAGTTTTCTTGTGGCTGTACTTCAAAGCGTATCCGGAAGATTTTTTGAACGGAGAAATAATCGTCGAACCGCTTAAAGCGCGAGCCGCCGCCTTCGACGCGCTCGGATTCGGGCTTGCATTTTTCTTGGGCTGGTTTCTGGAGCTTAGGTTTATAAATTTCAAAACGAACGTTCCGACAAAAAACAAACTTTGGCGAGTGATAATCGGCTTCGGGGTATTGGGCGTGATAGCAGTCTTGATTTATCCGCTGATAAAAGTTTTTCTGAGCTTGGAGGCTTACAAATTTTTCAAGGCGTTTCTGCCGTTCTTCTCGATACTGTTTTTAATTCCGCTGATATTCACCAAAGTCGAGAAAAAATTTAAACATTGACAAAAAAAATTCCTCCGTCAAAAATTTCTGACGGAGGTTTTTCTTTATTTATCGTTAGGTTTTAATCGTTTAATGTGGAAAGTTCCGGTTTCGACTTCTTTTCTGTGACAATGCGGGCATTCATTGGCGATAATGCCGGTGTAGCCGCAAACAGGATCGCGGTCGACGGGGTGATTGATTGAAAAATATCCCATATCGGCATCATGCATTGCCCGAACGAGAGCTTCAAACGCGGAAAGATTTTTCGTCGGGTCGCCGTCCATTTCTATATAAGCGATATGCCCCGCGTTGCAAATTGCGTGATACGGTGCCTCGATTCTGATTTTATCGCCCGCGCATATCGGGAAATAAACCGGCACATGACTGGAATTCGTCATGTAAGGGCGGTCAGTCACGCCTTTTATATTCCCGTAAATTTTGCGGTTGGAACGCTGAAATTGTCCCGCGGTTGACTCGGCGGGCGTCCCGAACGTCGTCCAATTTCTTTTTTCGCGCTTGGTGTAGTCGTCGGTGCGTTCGCGCAAATGTTTAACGATTTTCAAGCCCAATTCCTGTGCCTCTTCGCTTTGCCCGTGGTGTTTGCCGATTAACGCAACCAAACACTCCGCCAAACCGCAAAAGCCGATTGAATAGCTCGCGTGTTTCAGAACGTCTTTAATTTTATCGGTCGGCTTGAGCTTTTCCGAATCCATCCACACGCCCTGCCCCATTAAAAACGGAAAATTATAAACGTGCTTTTCCTCAATCGTCTTGAGCCGGAGCAAAAGATAATCATGACAAAGCGTTATGTATTTGTCATAGAGCTTGAAAAATTCTTCGACGTTGCCTTTGGACTCCAGCGCGAGTTTGGGAAGATTTATCGTCACGAAAGCGAAATTTCCTCGGCTGCCCGATTCTTCGCGCCCGTTGACGTTCGACATTACGCGAGTCCTGCAACCCATTGTCGCGACACAGCTGTTGTAATCGCCGGGCTTGTAGTATTGCAAATTATAAGGCGCGTCAATATTAACAAAGTTAGGAAAAAGTCTTTTCGCGCTAACTTTGCAGGCTTGGCGGAATAAATCGTAATTCGGGTCGTCGACGTTGTAATTGACGCCGCTTTTGAGTTGAAAGACGCTGATTGGGAAAATCGGAGTTTCACCGTTGCCGAGCCCCGCGTCGATAGCGTTGAGAACTTCGCGAATTACAAGCCGACCTTCGGGCGAAGTGTCCATGCCGTAATTTATCGAGCTGAAAGGAACTTGCGCGCCCGCTCTGCTGTGGAGCGTGTTGAAATTGTGAATCAAAGCCTCCATGGCTTGATGAGTTTCCTCCATAACGTCCGCGCAGGCTTGACGATAAATTTTCGCCGCAAGTTTTTCCGAGCCGATAACTTTAGTTAAATTTTCAATGGCGGCGGGATTTTCTCCTTCCGAATAAGTGCAAATATTAAAATCAATTTCGCCCGCCGCAGTCACATCGCAAAATTCGCAAGCGCGTTTAACCTCGCTCTTTATCACCTTCCTGAAAGATTTTTTTACACCTTCCGCCATTGCATAATCAAAGGCGTTTATGCTTTGCCCGCCGAACATATCGTTTTGGTTGCTTTGAATTGCTATACATGCCAGCGACGCATATGAGCGAATTGAATTCGGCTCGCGAAGAAAGCCATGCCCTGTCGAGAAGCCGCCGCGAAAAAGTTTCAGCAAATCAATCTGACAGCAATTAAAAGTTATTAAACTGAAATCCTTGTCATGGATATGGATCCAGTTTTCCTTGTCCGCCCGCACAAATTCTTCGGGCAAAACGTAATTGTCGACGAAATACTTTGAACTTTCCGCGCCGAGCTTTAACATAATGCCCATTGAAGCATCGGTATTAATGTTGGCGTTGTCGCGCTTTAAATCAATGTCCATCGAGTCGGCAAAAAAAATATCGCGGTAGGTGTCCATTAATTTTTTCTGCGCGGCGCGTCGCTGAGAATGTTTTTGGCGATAGACGATGAACTGTTTGGCGACGTCGAAAAAACCGTGCGCCATTAAACATTTCTCGACTTGATCTTGAATCGCCTCGACGCCGATAATTTCGTTCTCGGAAATTGCTTTCTCGACAGAATCCGTAACAAGTTCCAAGTCGTCGTCTGAAAGTTTGTCGGCGGGCGTTGAGGCGTCACGATTTGCGCCCGCTATCGCGTTGAAAATTTTTTCGCGATCGTATGAAACTTTTTGCCCCGAACGTTTACGAACTTTTGTAAGTTGCATTTTTAATTCCCTCCTTTCGGTGTGAAAAAAAAATACGTTAAGCCTCCTCTCCGCTATGTTGTCTGCTTTTATTCTGCGCGGCGAAATATTTTCCTGTTAAAATAAATCGCGCCATGACGCCAACGAAATTTTTAGCAAGGCGCAATGCGGTTTCACAAGAAAAAAAATTTTTTTGCAAGCCGCTCTTGGAACTGTTACAATCAAAAAAATTTCGGACAGGGAGTTGAGGATTATGGCAAAAAATTTTGAAGCAGAAATTTTATCGAATGAAGAAGTCGCCGAGAAAATTTTCCGTTTGACGCTTGCCGCGCCGGAGCTTGCAGAAATTTCGCGTGCGGGACAATTCGTTCAGGTGAAAATCTCCGACGAATTTACTTTAAGAAGACCGCTTGGCATCGCCTCGACGGCGGGCGGGCGCGTGAAAATTTTTTATCGGCTTGTCGGACGCGGCACAGAAAATTTATCCAAAAAAAAATCGGGCGAACGCCTAAACATTTTGGGCGCACTCGGCAACGGCTTTTCTCCTTGCAACAGGAAAATTCTTTTGGTCGGCGGCGGCATGGGTTTAGCTCCTCTGCTCTGCGCGGCTGAAAATTATTCGGCGGACGTTTTAATCGGCGGCAGGACGAGCGACGAAGTTATTTTTTGGCAGGAAGAATTTCGTCCGCACGTCGAAAAAATTTTTATCACGACCGACGACGGCAGTTACGCCAAAAAAGGTTTCGCGATTGATTTATTGCCCGAAGTTTTGTCGGCGGAAAATTATTCGGCGATTTTTACCTGCGGTCCCGAAATTATGATGCGCGGCATTGCGAAGTTAGCCAAAGAAAAAAATTTGCCCTGCGAAGTCTCCTTTGAAAAGCGCATGGCTTGCGGGCTCGGCGCGTGTTTGAGCTGTTCGATTGACACCGCCCGCGGCAGAAAAAAAGTTTGCAAGGACGGTCCCATTTTCGACGCAAAAGAGGTTTTTGATTATGAATCCGATAATCCGGAAAATTGACGTAAAAAGAATTTTAAATAAATCGAATATTCCCGTCACCGATTACGCCGTTAATCCTTACGTCGGTTGCACGCACGCCTGTAAATATTGCTACGCTTGCTTTATGAAAAAATTCACCAATCACGGCGAAGAGTGGGGAACTTTTCTCGACGTGAAATTTTGGAATAAAATAAAAAACCCGCAACGCTACGCCGGCAAAAAATTTTTTGTGAGTTCCGTCACCGATCCTTACAATCCGCAGGAAGAAATTTATAAACGCACTCGCGAATTTCTCGAAACTTTTCAGGGCGTCGACATAAATTTGAGTTTGCAGACTAAATCCGATTTGATTCTGCGCGACCTCGATTTGATTAAAACTTTTAAAAATGTTCGCGTCGGCTTCAGCATAAACACTTTGGACGAAAATTTTAAAAACGACATGGATAACGCTGTTTCGATTGAGCGCAGGCTCAAGGCAATGAAAATTTTGCACGAGGCGGGGATTAGGACGACGTGTTTTATTTCGCCGATTTTCCCCGGCATAACCGACGTTCCCGCGATAATCGACGCGACAAAAGATTTTTGCAACCTTGTTTGGTTGGAAAATTTAAATCTGCGCGGGAATTTTAAGCCGAGGATTTTAGATTACATCAGAGAAAAATTTCCGAACCTGTTGCCGCTCTACAACGAAATTTATCGGGAAAAAAATTTGCAATACTGGTTGCAACTGCACAACGTCATGTGCGACTACGCCGCGAAAAATAATTTGGAATACGTTCGCAACCGCGACGATTTGCAAAGGAATTTTGACGACCCGCCTGTCATTGTCAATTTCTTTTTCCACGAACTGATTAAAAAAACTTCAAATAATTTTGGGAGGTAAAAGACTTGGCTGATTTTTCATTTAAAAGTTTAACCTGCGCGGAAAATATTTTGCAGACAGAAATTTGCGGAATAAAATTGCCCACGCCGATTTTTGCCGCGTCGGGGACTTTCGGTTTCGGCGAGGAGTTTGAAAATTTCGTTGACCTTAAACGGCTCGGCGGCGTCATGGTTAAATGCATAACGCCAAAACCGCGCAAGGGCAATGACGGCGTCAGAATCACCGAAACTCCGTCGGGTATGCTGAATTGTATCGGCTTGGAAAATCCCGGCATCGAGAAATTTTTGACGGAGATTTTGCCGCGAATAAAAAATAAAATGAATATTATCGTGAACGTGAGCGGTTCGAGCGTCGAAGATTACGGCGAGTTGGCAAAACTTTTGGACGTTGACGGCGTGGCGGCGATTGAGCTTAACATTTCCTGCCCGAACGTCAAGGACGGCGGAATAATTTTCGGGACGGACGAACGACAAGCGGCGGCAGTCACGAGCGCGGCAAAAAAATCTACACGCAAGCCCGTTATCGTCAAACTAAGCCCGAACGTCACCGACATTACAAAAATTGCGCGAGCTTGCGAGGCGGCGGGCGCAGATTGCCTGTCGCTTATAAATACGCTTATGGGCATGGAAATAAATATTCACACGTGGCGACCGACGTTGGGAAATATCACGGGCGGTTTATCGGGCGGCGCGATTAAACCTGTCGCGCTGAGAATGGTTTGGCAAACCGCCAACGCCGTCAAAATTCCGATAATCGGCATGGGCGGAATTCGTTCGGCGTCCGACGCGGCGGAATTCTTTTTGGCGGGAGCTTCGGCAGTCGCGGTCGGCACGGCGAACTTCGCAGAACCTTCAATCACTATGAAAATCGCCGACGACTTGGAAATTTATCTACAAAATTGCGGGCTGAAAAATATTCGCGAGCTTGTCGGCAAAATTAAAATCTGAAAAAATTATCCCCCACAAAATTGCAGGGAATTTTTTGTTGAAGTTTTGTCCTCGTTGACTTATAATAATTCTGACGAGACAATTAAATTTCAACCGATTTAAAATTTTAAACCAAAGTTCAATGGCAATCTGACAGACTAAAATAAAAAGCCCCTCTGCGGAGGGGTAAATTTTTAAGGGCAGACGCAAGGGATAAAAATCTTTGGTTTAAAAGAAAATTAACAGGAGATGTTTTAATGAAAGAATTAATGTTGGGCAACAAGGCACTTGCTCGCGGCTTGTGGGAGGCGGGCGTTGCGTTCGTCTCAAGCTATCCGGGCACGCCTTCGACGGAGATAACGGAGGAAGCCGTCAAGTTCGACGAAATTTATTGCGAATGGGCTCCCAACGAAAAAGTTGCAATGGAATCGGCGTTCGGGGCGTCGCTGGCGGGCAAAAGAGCTTTTTGCGGACAAAAACACGTCGGCTTGAACGTCGCAGCAGATCCGCTGTTCACGCTCAGTTATACGGGCGTCAACGCGGGACTTGTGGCGGTCGTGGCGGACGATGCGGGAATGCATTCTTCGCAAAACGAACAGGACAGCCGCCATTACGCGATAGCCGCGAAAGTTCCAATGCTTGAGCCGAGTGATTCTGCCGAGGCGTTAGCTTTTGCAAAGCTTGCCTATGAAATTTCCGAACAATTCGACACGCCCGTTTTAATTAAAATGTGTACACGCGTCGCGCACAGTCAATCGGTCGTCGAAACGGGCGAGCGCGTCGAAATTTCCAAAGCCTACGAAAAAAATATCGCAAAATATGTCATGATGCCGGGCAATGCCAAGCGTCGCCACCCGATTGTGGAGGAGCGGACGAAAAAATTAATCGAATACGCGGAAACTTCGCCGATAAATCGCGTGGAGTTTTCGACGGACGAATTGGGCATTATAACTTCGTCGACCTGTTATCAGTACGTCAAAGAAGTTTTCGGCGCGAGCGCGAGCGTTTTGAAACTCGGCATGATAAATCCTTTGCCCGTCGAATTGATAAAAAATTTTGCGGCGCGAGTAAAAAAATTGGTCGTGGTTGAAGAGCTTGATCCGATAATCGAAACGCATATAAAATCTTTGGGACTTGAAGTTTCGGGCGCGGAAATTTTGCCGCGAATTGACGAGTTTTCGCAAAATCTTATCGCGGAAAAATTCGGCAAAAAAATTTCATCGGGCGTCGCGCTTGAAGATATAATTCCGGCAAGACCGCCGGTAATGTGCGCGGGCTGTCCGCACAGAGGATTGTTTTACTCATTGAAAAAAAGAAAATGCACTGTCCTGGGCGATATAGGCTGTTACACTCTCGGAGCCGTCCCGCCGCTGTCGACGATTGAATTGACGCTTTGCATGGGCGCGAGTATCGGCGCAACGCACGGTTTTAATAAAATGCTCGGAAGTCAAAGCGAAGGCAAAACCGTCGCGGTTATCGGCGATTCGACTTTTATGCATTCGGGCATGACGGGCTTGGCGAACGTCGCTTACAATCAATC
>CAMNEX010000024.1 GCA_946536825.1 uncultured Selenomonadales bacterium
ATGTCGGGCGCGTTCAGCGTCAACAAAAATTTATCAAGGCACTCTATGCAAAAGTTCTTCAACTTGATACAATTCCAAAACTTCCCGCCATTGCTGACATTTTCCGAAATAAAATGGAGACCAGCGCGGAAATTTTTGACTCGGCACATTTGGCAAACGTTTTGCGGCGCATGAGTTCCGACCCGCCGACAACGTTAATGTTGCCCGGCGCGGAAAATGTGGACGGGGCATGGGTTCCGAACGTAGCCGAAATTGAAACGCGAATCAGCGAACTTTTCCCAATGCAGGATATTGTCCCGAAATCCGTTGAGGGCGACGCGGACAGCGAAACTATCGGCGAATAGCCGACAAATAAAAAAATTTTTTCGGAGGCGATTTAATTTGAAGACTTATGATTTAGCGAAAAAAATTTGCAAGGCGGCAAGCGACAAGAAGGCGAGCGAAATTATTACAATGGACATGCGCGGCGTAATGTTCTCGACGGATTATTTTGTCGTGTGCTCGGCGCAAACCGCAACTCAAGTTCGAGCCATTGCCGACAATATCGAAGAGGAGCTCGACAAGGAAAATATTCACTTCAATCACCGCGAAGGCTATCACGAAGGCGAATGGATTCTTTTGGATTACGGCGATGTTGTGGCGCACATTTTCAAGGAGGAAAATCGCCAATATTATTCGCTTGAACAACTTTGGAGCGAGGCTAAGATAAAACTTTATGAAGAATAAAAGAACTCTCAAACCAATGACGGTCGCCGCGCTAAAAGTCGTCCGCCAAAATGACATGGGCGCATTTCTCGACGCGGGTACGGGCAATACTTCCGACGATATCCTTTTGCACAAGGCGCAACAAACGGCGGAAATTTCTGTCGGCGAGGTCGTGCAAGTTTTTCTTTACCTTGACCCGAAAAGAAGATTAACCGCAAGCATGCGCGTCCCGAAAATGCGCGAGGGACAAATTGCGCGCCTGAAAGTTATCAACGTGACGAGCGAGGGAGCTTTTGTCGACGCGGGAGCCGAGCGCGGAATTTTTATGCCGTTCGCTGAAATGCGCGGGCGTCCGAAAGTCGGGGAAATTGTCTGGGCAAAACTTTACTCCGATAAATCGGGCAGACTCGCCGTTTCAATGAAAGTTTCCGATGAAATTCGCCGCGCTTCCAAGCCCGCGGAAAATGTCAAGCGCGGCGACAAAGTCAAAGGCGCGATTTTCAATATCATTGAGGCGGGCGCGTTTTTGTTCAGCGAGGAGCGATATATCGTTTTCATTCCGCAAAAAGAAATTCCGCGAGCGTTGAGGATTGGCGAAGTCGTCGAGGCGCGAGTAACTTTTCTGCGCGAGGACGGACGCCTTGACGCTTCTTTGCGCGAAGTTAAAGAAAATGCACTCGAAAACGATGCTGAAAAAATTTTTAAGTTCATGCAAGAGAACGGCGGCAGAATGGATTTTCATGACAAAACGGAGCCCGAAAAAATTCAAGCGGTTTTTAAAATCAGCAAGGCGGCGTTCAAGCGGGCAGTCGGACACCTCTTCAGCGAGCGGCGAATTCAAAAAATCGACAAGGGCTTTAAAATTAATGAGGAATTAGGAATGAAGAATTAGAAATAAAAAAAGCGTCGGGAGAAAATCCTGACGCTAATTTTTTTCGTTATCTCTTAGATTGGTGTTGCGCTCGGTCGGAATAAAAGTCGGAGTGTAAATCATGCGCTTGCCGTCAATCTCGTCAATCAGATAAATCGGGCGGTGTTTGCTCTCGTGAAAAATTTGTCCGAGATATTCTCCGATAATTCCCAACGCCAAAAGTTGCGTGCCGCCCAGGAAAAGCATTACCGTCATCAAAGTCGGATAGCCCGCCACCGGATCGCCGTAAAGCAACGCCATTGTCAAAACAAAAATCATATAAATCATTGCCGCGCAGGAAACCGTTATTCCCAAGAAAGTCATAAGTCTCAGCGGCGCGGTCGTGAACGAAGTCATGCCTTTCATTGCCAGATTGAACAGCGAAAGAAAATTCCAAGTCGTCGTTCCGGCGGCTCGCGGCTGAACTTCAAACGGAATTTCTTTTTTGTGATAGCCGACCCATGTAAACAAACCTTTAGTGAATCGCTGGTTTTCGCGCATGAGCTTTAAAGCTTCGATGCACCGCCTGTCCAACAATCGAAAATCTCCGACGTCGCGTTGCATTTCGTAGGACGTACTGAATTTTTTCATAATCGCGTAGAAAATATTTGCGCAAGTCCGCTTGAGCCAAGTTTCGCCTGCGCGGTCAGTGCGTTTTGCGCAAACATCGTCGTAGCCCTCGCGCCAATACTTAACCATAGTTTCAATAGAGCTCGGCGGGTGTTGAAGGTCGGCGTCCATAATGACAACCGCGTCGCCGTCGGCGTAGTCAATGCCCGCCATCATTGCCGATTCCTTCCCGAAATTCCGCGACAAGCTCAAATAAGTCACGTCGTCATGAGCGGCGGAAAGTTTCCTTAGTTTATCAAGTGTCGCGTCGCGGCTGCCGTCGTTGACAAAAATATAATTGAACTTGCTGTCGGGAATTTTTTTAACATGCTCCTGCACCGCGGGATAAAAAAGTTCGATAACTTCCTGCTCGTTGTAGCAGGGCACGATAATCGTGATTTTGTCCATGAAATTTCCTCCGTCACGTTAATTTGCTGAAAGATTCTTCGTTCAAAATTATTTCCTTTATAGCCGAGAAATTATATCATAAATGTAAAAATTTTTTTCGTTGATAAAAGGCGGGCAATGATATAAAATCGGGGAAATTTTTTTACGAGGTATGCTTATGAAGAGAATTTTTTTAGAAGACTTAAATGCTGACGAGCTCAAAATAATTGGACAGGACGCCAGACATTTGGCTTACGCCTTGCGTGCGCAACGCGGCGACAGAATTACCGCCGTCGACAGAATCGGCAACTGCGCGGTAATTGAGTTGACAGATTTTAATAACGACACGATTAAGGCGCGGCGAGTCGGCGAGCTTATGAAAATCGTCGTCGACAGAAAAATTATTCTTGCCGATTGTCTGCCGAAACAAAATCGCTTTGAAACGATAATCGAGAAGGCAACGGAGCTTGGCGTTGATAAAATTATTCCGCTGATTTCGGATAGGACGATTGCCAGACCCGGCGGAGCTAAAGAAAAAAATAAAATGGAACGCTGGAAAAAAATCGCCAAAGAAGCCGCCGAACAATGCGCCCGCGATACCATTCCCGAAATTGAAAATATTCGCAAGCTTGACGATTGGATCCGAGAAATTTTTCCGCTTGATAAAAATACGCTGTTCCTTTTCTGTTGGGAAAACGAACAAACAATGACTGTCCGCGAAGTTTTGAGGACTTACAAAAATTCGAGCGGCAAAAGAAATATTATCGTGCTTATCGGACCGGAAGGCGGCTTCAGCGACGTGGAAGTCATGACGATAAAAATTGCGGGCGGCGTGAGCGTGAGTCTCGGCAAAAGAATTTTGAAGACCGATACCGCGGCAATTTCCGTGTTGGCGATGGTTAATTATGAGTTCATGTAGAAAAGTTTTCTTTCAGACGTTGGGTTGCAAAGTCAATCAGTACGAGACCGAAGCAATGCAGAAACTTTTCGAGGCGGCGGGTTACGAAGTCGCGGAGGAAATTTTTTCAGCTGATGTCGTCGTTATAAATACCTGCACCGTGACGGCAGTCAGTTCGCAAAAATCGCGGCAAATGATTAGGCGGGCGGCGGGCGCAAATAAAAATTCCGTGCTCGTCGTCGTCGGCTGTTATGCGCAGAGCGAGCCCGAAGAAATTTCAAAGCTTGACGGCGTCGACGTGATAATCGGGACGAAGGACAGGACGCGCATTGTCGAATTGGCGGAGGCGGCGTTAAAAAATCGCGGGGAAAAAATTTTGCAGGTCGGAGCGGTCGAAGATATTCGCAACTTCGAGGAATTGCCGCATACGCCGCACAGGACGCGGGCTTTTCTGAAAATCGAGGACGGTTGCAATAATTTTTGTTCCTACTGCATAATTCCCTACGTTCGCGGGCGCGTGCGCAGTCGCAGTCTCGAAAGTATTCGCGAGGAATGTTTAAGACTCAAGGCGGCGGGCTTTAAGGAAATTGTTTTGACGGGAATTCATATCGGGGCTTACGGGCGCGACTTTCAAAATAAAATTTCGCTGATTGACGCCGTTAAAACCGTTCTTGACGCGGCTGATCCGTTAAGACTTCGGCTCGGCTCAATCGAATCCGCGGAAATGTCCGACGCGCTGATTGATTTGATAAAAAATGACGGGCGCATTTGCAATCATTTACATTTGCCTTTGCAATCGGGTAGCGACGAAATTTTGCGGGCAATGCGCCGCCCTTACACGACGAAAAATTTTGCGGAGCTGACTGCGCGGCTTGTCGAAGAAATTCCGGAAATTTCAATCGGCACAGATTTAATAGTCGGCTTCCCCGGCGAGACCGATAAAAATTTCTCCGAGACAATAAATTTTATCCAAAGTCAGCCGTTCAGCAAAATTCACGTTTTCCCCTATTCGGCGCGGGCGGGGACGGTTGCGGCGAATTTGCCCGCGCAGATTAATTCGCAAGTAAAAAAATTCCGCGCAGGTCAAGCGTTGGAAATTTCGCGGATTAAATCAAAAAATTTTTATGAACAATTTCTCGGCAAAACTGTCGGGATAATCGCGGAGACTTCGGAAGGCGGGCTTGTCGACGGCTTGACAAAAAATTATATTCGCGTCCGCACGCCCGATAAAAATATTCAGCTCGGCTCGGTTATAAAAATTAAGCTCGAAAAACTTTTTAAGGACGGAGTTTTCGGCACGGCGGCAAGCGATTAGAAATTTCTTCTTGTCACTTGCCGCTTTTTTGTTGTACAATGCGCGAAATAAATTTTACGGAGGAGTGATTATAAGATGAGCAACGAGACCAAAACGGTCAACGACGAAACCAGAATGTTTAATTTCGGCGTCGAGGAAAATCGTGCGGAAAAAGTTATCAAAAATGCGTATAAAGCAATGACCGAGAAAGGTTATAATCCCGTGCACCAACTAGTCGGCTATCTTTTGAGCGGCGACCCCGCATATGTCACGAGTCACCTTGAGGCGCGCAGTAAAATTCGCAAAGTCGAGCGCGACGAACTTTTGGAAGAACTCGTGCGCACTTATCTTGCGCGATTGGAAAACAAAAAATGAGGGCTTTGGCTCTGGACATTGGCGACAAGACGATTGGAATTGCCGCGAGCGATTTACTCGGATTAACCGCGCAGGGCGTCGAAACTCTTCGGCGAACGTCGGAAAAAAAAGATTTAAAGCGGCTCGGCGAATTGGTTGCGCAATACGAAGCGAAAATTTTTGTTATCGGTTTGCCGAAAAATATGGACGGCACCGAAGGCGAACGTTGCGAATTGGTAAGAAAATTTGCGGAAAAACTCGGCGCGTCATTTCCCGAAGTCAATCAAATTTTTTGGGACGAACGCTTGAGCACAGTCGCGGCGACAAAAAATTTAATCGCGGCGGACGTAAGTCGCAAGAAACGCAAAAAAGTTATCGACAAAATGGCGGCAGTTTATATCCTGCAAGGCTGGCTGGATTCAATTAGGAATTAGGAATGAGGAATTGGGAATGGCGGATAAACGCAAAGAAGAATCTTCTGAGGAAGATATTGTAATCAAAATGATTGACGAGGACGGCAACATTTTTTATTTTCTTGAGGAAATGATTATCCCTGTCGACGGCGAAAATTTCGCGTTTTTAATTGAGTTGCACAAAGACCACGACGAACATTGCGACTGCGAAGACGACGCTATCATTGCAAAAATCGTCCTCAACGATAAGGGTCAAGAAGAATACATCGAGCCCACAGACGAGGAATTTGAAAAAGTTCGGGCGATTTATGAGAAAATTTTGGATGAAGAAGAATGATTAACGAGCCCGACGATAAAAATCTTTCAGAGGACAAAGGCGAGGAAACAAAAATTCCTTCGCGACGCGCCAACAAAAAAGCTTTTGCCGCCGTTGTGCTTGAAAAAGTTCGCGGCTATTTGAGCGATTTAAAGGCGGAAATTTCTTTGCGATATGTGGCGGGCGTGGCGGCTGCAGTTTTCTTTTGCATTGCGGTTGTCGGTGCGGTTTTGATTTTTGCAGATCCGTCCGTTGCGAAAATTAAAAAGCCGCCTGCCAACGCGGCAGAAACTCCTTCCGTTGAGGAGGAAAGGCTTGTTCATGTGAAAATTCGCGAAGGACTTTCGACGGCGGAAATTGCCGAGCGGCTTGAGGAAAAGGATATTATCGACAGCAGTTTGAAGTTCCGACTTTTGGCGCGTCTGCGCGGCTATGACGATAAACTCCGCCCCGGTTCCTATACTTTTAGCGTGGGCATGTCCGACGATGAAGTTTTCGCAAAACTTTTGACGGGCGAAAAAAAATTAATTCAATTCACAATTCCCGAAGGTTTCGGCGTCAAAGAAATTGCCGAGCGGCTTTACAATCTCGACCTTGCCGACAAGGAAGAATTCCTCCTGGCGGCAGAAAATTTCGCGCCCTATGAATACATGCGCAAACATAAAAACGTTTTCTTCGCAGCGGAAGGTTTCCTCTTCCCAGATACTTACACCGTGGAAAGCGACGTTGAGATTGAGGAAATTTTGACTTTCATGGCGAATACTTTCGACGAAAAATTAACTGGCTCAATGCGCACGCAAGCCGCGAAAATGAATTTGTCGATTTACGAATTGATAACGCTGGCATCGCTTGTCGAGCGCGAAGTCCGATTTCCCGAAGATCGCCCGATTGTCGCGCAGGTTCTGTTGAAACGCTTAAGATTGAATATGCCGCTCCAAACCGATGCGACGCTCCAATATCTTATGGACACGCCCAAGGAAGAAGTTTCGATTGCCGACACGCAGATTGATTCGCCGTACAATACCTATCAACACGTGGGACTTCCGCCCGGTCCGATTGCCAATCCGGGCATGGCGTCGATTGAGGCTGTCCTGCACCCCGCCGACACGGATTATCTTTATTTCGTTGCCGACAAGAGCGGGCATAATCATTACGCCTACAGTTATGAGGAGCATTTAAATCTTGTCAATAAATATCGTTAAACCTGAGCTGTTAGCACCCGCGGGGAATTTCGAGAAGTTGCAAGCCGCGCTGATTTACGGGGCGGACGCTGTTTATTTCGGCGGAAAAAATTTCAGCTTGCGGGCGTTCGGCGACAATTTCACTCGCGAAGAAATTTTAAAGGCGGTTGAGTTTACTCACGCGCTCGGCAAAAAAATTTACGCGGCGGCAAATATTTTCGCGCATAACAAAGATATTGCCGCGCTCGCCGATTATCTTAAATTCCTTGACGGCGCGGGCGTCGACGCGGTTTTAATTTCCGATTTGGGAGTTTTGACTTTGGCTAAGGAACTGACGAATTTAAAAATTCACGTCAGCACCCAAGCGAACGTCACAAATTGGCGGGCGGCGAAGTTTTTTCACGAACTCGGAGCCGAAAGAATTGTTTTGGCTCGCGAACTTACCCGCGCAGAAATTTCGGAGATTAAAGCAAACTGCGCGGCGGAGCTTGAAATTTTTATTCACGGGGCAATGTGCATTTCTTATTCGGGCAGATGTTGGCTGTCGAAATTTTTAACGGGGCGCGACGCTAACCAAGGCGCGTGTACTCATTCCTGCCGCTGGAAATATAATCTGGTTGAGGAAAAGCGAGCGGGCGAATTTTTCTCCGTCGGCGAGGACGAGCGCGGTTCCTACGTCATGAACTCCAAAGATTTATGCCTGCTTCCTTACCTTGACAAAGTTATTCAAAGCGGCGTTACTTCGCTGAAAATCGAAGGACGCATGAAAAGCGTTAACTATGTTGCGAGCGTCGTAAAAGTTTATCGGGCGGCGATTGATTCATATTTCGACAACCCGACAGATTTTAAAATTCGCGGCGAGTGGCTTAACGAACTAAATAAAATTGCGCACCGACCCTACACGACGGGATTTTTTATCGGCGACGGCGAGCCGACCGAAATTTACGACACTTCAAAGCCGAGCCGTTCGGCTAATTTTTTGGGCATAGTTCGCGATTTCGACTTACCGACAATGACAGCGACAATCGAACAGCGCGGAAAATTTGAAGTCGGCGAGCGCGTGGAATTTTTTCAGCCGCGGGGCAAAACTTTTTCGCAAGTGATAAGCGCAATGCACGACGCGGACGGACAAGAAATTTTATCCGCGCCGCATGCTCAACAGATTGTAAAAATTCCGGTTGCCGAGCCCGTTGAAATTTGGTCATTAATGAGGAGTTGAGATTATGAGTTTCTGGAGAAATATTTTCGGCGGCGCAGATGAGGACGCCGAGTCCGTTGCTCCCGTTAATCTTGAAAATGCTGTTCGCAAGGCGGGGCGAGCCGAAGGGCGCGTTCAAGGCGTCGGCTTCAGATTTTTTGTTCAGAGCAACGCTAAAACTATGGGCATAAGCGGCTGGGTTAAAAATATGAGTGACGGCTCCGTTACAATGGAACTGCAGGGCGAACCGCAGACGATTGATCGCCTTATCGCAAAGATAAAACGCGGCAACGATTGGATTAAAGTCACGAACTTTGAAATTTCTGATTTGCCCGTTGTGAAAGGAGAGAATAAATTTGCCATTCGATACTAAAACTATCGTTCGCAAGGCGGGGCGAGCCGTCGGACGCGTTCAAGGAGTTTGTTTTCGGGCGTTTGTCAGAACTTTGGCAAATGAAATAAATGTGACCGGCTGGGTAAAAAATATGAACGACGGCTCCGTTACAATGGAACTTCAAGGCGAACCCATGGTTCTTGAATATCTTATCGACAAAATAAAAAAGGGCAGAGGTCGAATCAACGTCACGAATTTTGAAATTTCCGATTTGCCCGTTGTGGAAGGAGAGGATAAATTTGCAATCAGACGCTGAAGATATGAACGTAAAAAGAATTTTGGTATTGCACGGACCGAATTTAAATTTGTTGGGGACGCGGGAGCCCGAAATTTACGGTTGGACAACTTTAAACGATATAAACGAAATTCTTCGCGAAAGAGCACAACAGGCGGGCGTTGACGAGATAGATTTTTTGCAGTCGAATTTTGAAGGCGAGTTGGTCGAGGCGATTCAAAAATCCCGCGGGCGTTACGATTTTATTTTGCTCAATGCGGGTGCGCTCACTCATTACAGCATTGCGCTCCGCGATGCTATTGCCGCCGTTCCCGTCCCCGTGATTGAATTGCACTTGTCAAACGTTCACCGCCGCGAAGAATTCAGACATACGTCGGTTATTGCGCCGGTTGTCATGGGGCAAATTTGCGGTTTCGGCGTCGACAGCTACATTGCCGCGCTTGACATTGCAATTCGCAAGCTCAAGAAGGATTCCAAATGAAAAATTTCGATTTTGCCGAGCGGTTGGCTAATCTTTACGAAAAAATTTCTGCGGAGGAAGTCGACGCGCTTTTAATTACGAAAACTCCCAACGTTACTTATTTCAGCGGCTTTCGCGGCGACAGTTCCGCGCTTTTTATCGGAGAAAATTTTCGCAAGCTCATCACCGACGCCCGATACACCGAGCAGGCTCAAAACGAAGCTAAAAATTTCCAAATCGTCAAGCAGGAGGAAGGTCTTCATAAAAAAATTGTCGAGGAGCTTAAAGCTTCGGGCTGTAAGAAAATCGGCATTGAAGGTCTTGTCATGACTGTCGCTCAACAAGATTATATTTTGAAAAATTTTGAAGGCGTCGAATTAAAATCCATCGCGCTTGACGATTTGCGCCAGGTTAAAGACGCCGCAGAAATTTTTTGCATAGAAAAAGCTTGCGAAATTGCCGACCGCGCTTTTGAAAAAATTTTGGACTTTATCAAGCCCGATATCAGCGAAATTGACGTTGCGGCGGAGTTGGAATATTTTATGCGGAAACTCGGCTCCGAACGCGCCGCCTTTACGACGATTGTCGCTTCGGGTTGGCGCGGAAGTCTCCCGCACGGCATTGCGACCGATAAAAAAATTCAGGCGGGCGATTTCGTCACAATGGATTTCGGCGCGACTTTTAACGGCTATCACTCCGATATTACGCGGACAATTTGCGTTGGCAAGGCGTCCGACGATCGGAAAAAAATTTATAACGCCGTCCTCGCCGCGCAGATTTACGGACTCGAAGTTATCACGGCGGGCAAGGGCGGCAAGGATATTGACGCGGCTGTCAGAAAAAATCTTGAGGACGCAGGCTACGGAAAATTTTTCGTTCACGGGCTCGGACACGGTGTCGGCTTGGAAATTCACGAGGAGCCGCGCCTAAGCAAGCTCAGCAAAACCGAAAAACTTTTGCCGAATATGATTGTCACCGACGAGCCCGGCATTTACATTGAAAATTTCGGCGGCGTAAGAATCGAAGATACCGTTTTGGTTACAAATTCCGCGGCACAACCTTTGACTCGCTCGCCAAAACATTTGATAGAACTTTAATTTTTGGAGGCTGATAAAATGATTTCAAGTACCGATTTCAGGACAGGTTTGACAATCGAAATTGACGGCGCGGCTTGGCAAGTCGTCGAATTTCAACATGTAAAGCCCGGCAAGGGCGCGGCGTTCGTCCGCACGAAAATTAAAAACGTCGAAACGGGCGCGGTTGTCGAAAGAACTTTCAATCCCAACGAAAAAATGCCGCCCGCCCGCCTCGATACCGCCAAAATGCAATTCCTTTACGAATCCGACGGTCAATACACTTTCATGGACGTCACCACTTACGATCAAATCGAACTCACCAAAGAACAGCTCGGCAACGCGCTCAATTTCCTTATGGAAAACATGGAAGTCAACGTTCAGACTTTTAAAGGCAAAATTATCGGTATTAACCTGCCCAATTCTGTCGAGTTGAAGGTTACCGAGTGCGAACCCGCCGTTAAGGGCAACACCGCCACCGGCGCGACGAAAAATGCGACGCTCGAAACGGGCTACGTTGTCCGCGTCCCGCTTTTCATCAATGAAGGCGACGTTTTGAGAATTGACACGCGCACGGGAAGTTATATCGAACGCGCTTAAAAATTTTTTTGAACAAAAAAATCAGCCCGTCGAACGAATCGGCGGGCTTTTTGCTTGCGACGAAAAATTTTTACGGGGCGACCGCGACCTGAATTATCGATAGCGTTGTTGTTGCTGACGACGCCGTTGTTCTTGTTGCTGACGACGTTGTTGTTCTTGCCAGTAACGACGCTGTTGTTCCAACCGCTTCTTTCCTTCTTTGCCTTTGTAGTAGTCCCCGTTGACCATTTTGCCCCACCAGCTACACTCAACCGTTTGCACCGAAGCAGATGCGGTCGATATTGGAAGAGCGGTAACGGCGATTGTGACGAGCAACAGCATTGCCGTTAAACATTTTTTCATGTGAATCATCTCCTTTATATGTCGCGAGCGAAGGAGACGCAACAATTTTTTTCGACGTTAAAATTTATTTGTCGGCTTCGGTAGCAGTTTTGGCGAGGGCTTCTGCAAACTCTTCCGTAGTAAGTCTTAAAATTTTACCGTCCTTAACGACAATGATGCCCGGCAGTGAACCGGCACTGTCGCCGTTGGGTGCAGAGAAGCTGAACGAGTAAGAGTAGATGCCGCTATTAATCTTCTTGTTCGTGATTGCCGAATTCCGCGTGTAGACGAACGGCTCGCCCGCTTTCCATTTAACATATAACTTTTCGTTGGTGTTGGGAATGGAAATGCTGTCAATGACCGACATAAGGGGAATAGGAATAGGTTCGTCGGTTTTTTCATCTGTATACGTATATCCTGTAAGGCCGAGTTGCTCGTTGGAAGGATCCGAGCTTATCGTTATATGTAGCGGAGTGATTGCAGTTCCACTTCTAATTTTACCACCGGTACGCACTACACCGTTTTCAACGCTTGAGCCAAAACCGACAATTTCATATTTCTTGGTGGAAGTGTCGTAACGAACCAGTAAATGTGCCTGTTCTTTTGTATCATTCATGAGAACCGGAACCGTGTAGAAAGTGTGTCCGCGTCCGCTAACTGCGGGGAACATGACAATTTTGTGTCCGTCGAATACGGGCTCCGTTGCGCGGAAATTTTCGGTGACGATACCTTTCTTCCAATCGATTTTCAAGTCGTCTGCAGAAACCAAAAGTGCTCCGCCCAAATCATATTTGCCGCTCTTATCGAGGGGAAACAATATGCACTGAATCGAAGAAACGTTTTCCAACTGTTCGGGCATAAGAGAGGCAACTAAATGACCGTCTTTGCGCTCAATCGGTATGGTGCCCTGCAAATTTGAAAGATCCAATCCAAGCAAATTGTCGTAAAGTTCTTTTTGGGAAGAGTAACTGGAATCCTGGTCAAAGATAATCTTAAAGTTCCTGTTTCTTTCTGCGGCAACTTTCTGATCTCCTATTTTTGAGAATATCTTTTCTGTTGAAACGTAGGGATAGTAAGTCGACATGCCTTTGCTCTTGAGGTAAGCACCGCGCTTGTTGTAGACGACGGCTTTGTCAATCGCCTTGAGCAATTTGTTGGAAGCGTCGGGCATAATCGACTTGGTGTTTTTGGCAAGCAATCCCAAGTCCGTGTAGACATTAGAAAATTTATCCGCATTCCGATTCTCGGCGGCACGGGCGAAGGCCCCGCTGAAACCGGTCTCTTCGTTGGCGCGGGTGACGGCCTCGTCGAAGTATGCTTCGTAAGCCTCGCGCAGTTCGGGCATTTTAGTCAAGTCGATAACAGAAAAAGTGTGTGTCCGTTTGGTAACATCGTCATAACTGCTCATGGCACTGTCGCATATCGCTTTGCCGATTTGCGCACCGTTCATCGAAGGATCATTTGCCAAGGCAGCAATCCACGGTGTGAAATACCAACCGTACTCGCTACACTCCGAACCTACCATGTAACGCGAAAAATCGGCAATGCTGTTTGCCAACTCATAAGAACCGGTCATACAAGCGCCGAAGCCAATAAGCTCGAAGGGCACTTCTTCAGGCGAATTGCCGTAGACAGCGGCTAAAGCACTATTGAGTTCGTCATAGGTCAAGCCGTCCGGGCTGAATCTGCTGTCGTAACAAATACCGCTAACTCCGCCGTGATCTCTGAAAATTAAAACCCTATGGTCGGCGTTGAAAGTTTCCTCACCGAATTTTAGGAAACTTTCCAACGTTTGCGGGTCGCTCATGTTCGCGTTCGCGTTCCAATTGGCTTGCTTTTCCAGATGTTTGCCGCTGTAAAGATAAATTCCATCGCCATTGGCTTTAATCGTTGGATGGTACCACTTCTTTGCGCCGCCCGCAGCAATCAGCACTTTGACGTTCGGCGGAAGCTTGACGCGTTGCATCTCGGCGATGTTTTTGGTAGAAACGTGACCTTTTTCCTCCAAATCCGTGCCGCAAATGTACATGTAGATAAGCCACGTGTCGTCTTTGGTGTGGCGCGGGGCTTCGGCGGCGTCGACTTTGACCGCCATACAGAGTACTGTCGCCAAAATGGCTATGACGGCAATCGTTCGTTTAAGCATTTTCCTCATCTCCTCACGGAAAAAATTTTAAGTGTTACAGTCATTATAATAATTGTTTTTTTTGTCAATTACGCATGAAGATTTCTTTGCCGTAAAAAAATTTATCTGCTCTTCGTCGAGGAGCAGATTTTTTTTGCTTATGATATAATCGCCGCATAAAAAATTTTTCGGAGGAAATTTTAATGGCTTCAAGCAAAGGACGAATTTTTTCCTTAGATATGTTGCGCGGAGTTTTCGTCGCGACAATTTTTTTCTTCGACGTGCCGCCCGATAAAACGTATCCGATACTCGCGCACGCGCCGTGGGAAGGTTTTACTCTCGCGGAATTTGGCTTTCCGCTTTTTGCGTTTATAATGGGCGTCTCAATGGCAATTTCGCTCTCTCGACGCAATCCGCCGCTCAAAAAACTTTTAAAGCGCGTCGCGATAATTTTCGCGCTCGGAATTTTTTTGGGAACGCTCCCTTACATTTTTTCCCTAATCTTCGTCGAAAGTTTCACGGCAAAAAATTTTTTCGACAGCGCGATTGTCCACGGGCGATTGTTCGGGATTTTTCAGCGGCTCGCCCTGACTTATTTATTCGCGGTACTTTTGATCAGAGAAATTAAAAATGACATTGGAATTTTTATCGCGGCATTTATTTTGTTGGCGTTGTCGTCCGCGGGCTATCACATTTACGCACCCGAAAATCCCTTTGCCATTGAACACAACATAAGCCGCGCCGTCGACCACATTTTCCCCGGCGTGAATCATATTTTCTTACCGACGCACGACCCCGAAGGGCTTTACGGTTCGATTGCGGGAACTTCTTCCGTTTTGTTCGGATATATCGCGGGAAAAATTCTTATCGACAATGCGAATCTGCGAGACAGAATATTTTTTATGGTTGCTGTCGGCGTTGTGCTTTTAATTTCGGGCGGCGTGTGGAGTTTCGGCGACATTATCTCCAAAAATTTATGGACGACGCCTTACGCGCTGATTAATGCGGGCGTTGATTTTATTTGGCTCGCCGCCTTCATGAAAATTTTCGACGTGCCCTTCCGCATGAAAAAAATTTATCAACTGCTCATTGCTTTTGGCAGAAATCCGCTGTTTTTCTTCTTTGCAAATTGCGTCGTGGTGCTTTTCCTGTTTATTTTGCCCGTCGGAGACACCAACGCTTATTTTTGGCTCTATCGCCACACGACCGCGGGAATTATTTCAACGGAATTCGGGACAATGCTTTTCTGTATTCTCTGGACAATTCTATGGTTCCCCGTCGCCGAAATTTTCCACAGATTTAACATCGTCATAAAAATTTAAGGGAGAAAATTTTATGCAAAGACTTTATTCGCTGGACGTTTTGCGCGGGCTGGCGATTTTTCTGATGATTTTCGTTGATGCCGCGCCCACGGAAGAAACATATCCGATTTTTCTTCACGCAGAATGGGAAGGCTTAACCCTCGCGGATTGTGCATTTCCGGTTTTCGTCTTCGCAATGGGAATGTCGGCGGCAATTTCAATGGCGCGGCGCAATTCTTCGACGAAAAGAATTTTAAAGCGAGCGGCAATTTTATTCGCGCTGGGAATTTTGTTTAACATTTATCCTTCCGTCCTTGAGTACTTGATTTTAGATGAGCCCGTCGCCATTGAACATTTGCGGCTTTTCGGCATACTGCAACGGCTTGCGCTGGCTTATTTGTTCGGAGCGTTGTTGGTGCAGGCGATTAAAAATGAGCTTGGAATTTTAGCCGCGATGTTTATGCTTTTAATTTTATCGTCGGCAGGATTTCACATTTACGCGCCCGAAAATCCTTTTGCCATTGAGCACAACATAAGCAACGCAGTCGATTTAATTTTTCCTGGCGTGAATCACATTTACGAAACAACGCACGACCCCGAAGGGCTTTACGGGACGATTGCAAGCGTCGCGACGTTTTTATTAGGGTATTTGACCGGAAAAATTCTTATCAGCAAAGCCGATTGGCGGGACAAACTTATTGTATTCGGCGCGTCGGGCGTGATATTTTTAGTACAGGGCGGAATGTGGAGCACCTTTGACATTATCTCGAAAAATCTTTGGACGGCACCCTACGCGCTGATAAATGCGAGCATTGAACTTTTCTTGCTAGTCGCGCTGATTTATCTGTCCGATAAAGTTCCGAAGTCACGAAAATTTTTGCAACCGCTGAACGCACTCGGCACGAATCCGCTTTTTTTCTTCCTGATGTCGAATTTCGCGCTGATTTTTCTCTGTAAAATTCCTACAGAGATTGAAGGCGTCAGTTTTTACTTATGGCTATATCAAAGCATGTTTCACGATTTAATAAATCCCGCATTCGGCTCAATGATTTTCTGTTTGCTGTGGTGTTTGCCGTGGCTTGTGCTCGCGGAAATATTTTACAGGTTTAAAATCGTGATAAAAATTTAAAGAAAAAATCCCTCCGCGCCTTGCAGAGGGATTAATTTTTTTTGTCAATCGGATTTTATTTCTTTTGTTCCGCTAAAAATTGCGCCAAAGTTTTGCCGCCGACGCCCCAATTATCAAGGTCGTTTTCTTTGACAAGGACGTAAAAAAATTTTTCTTCGACGCCCAAAATTTCGCTTGCCTTTTTCGTGAGCTCGGCTACCAATCTTTCCTTTTGCTCCTTCGTCGGGTGAACTGCTTCCACTGATATTAACGGCATAAAAATTCTCCTCTCAAAATTTTTCCGACAAAATTATTTTCGTTGGTTGATAATCCATTTTTTGTTCGATTTTTATCAATTTTTCCGCTTGCCGACGATAATTTTTATACACGGCGGACGAAAAATATTTTTTTATTGCCTCTGCGTCGCTGAAAATTATCATTGTGTGCAAAATGTTTGGATTTGCTTGCTCTGCCGTCACGAACGCGCCCATTACTCCCGAATTTTCACGAACTGAGCGAATTGCTTCTTCCGAAATTATTTTTTGGAACTCGGCAAGGTCTGCGGGCGCAATTTCAAAGCGATTTGTTTGGATAATCGTCCCGACGCCGCTGTTTTTTTGCTCCAGAACAATTCCGTTGACCGGCAAAATTTTTAAACCTTTTAAAATCGGCAAACGCTCTGCGCGGTACTGCTGAAAGGCTTCGCTCGTGCTGTGAATTCTGTATGCTTCGTCGCTCTCGTAAATCTCCAAAAGTCTCATCAAGTTCGGATTGTCTTTTTCAATCGCGCCGTAAAGGGCGTAGGTGCCTTTCTCCCTTGCCGTTGTTGGTGCCAAAATTCTCGCGCCCATTTCGATTATTTGCGGCATTTCGCCTTCGACCGATTCGACAACTGCCCATTGCACTCGCGGCATATTTCCTTCGGGCGTCCGCACAGATTTTGCGGTTGCATTTGCCGTCATCATTAAAATCACTCCCAATATCGCCAAAAATTTTTTCACGGCTCAACCTCCAAGTAAAATTTTCGCGTTGTCTATGTAAATTTTATTTAACAAGCCTCTTTTGCTCAATTCCGCGTCGAAAATTTGTTTTTTTCGCAAGATAACCTGCGCGGGCACATACGGATAATCCGTGCCGAAAATTATTTTGTCGAGGCTCGTGATTTTTAACAGCATGTCAAATTGTTCGGGCATTGGGTCGCCCGCCGTGTCGAAGAATAATTTTTCCAAACTCGCCGAAAAATTCATCGGCTCCATTAAATTCATTGCCGCCAACATTTGAAACATTGCGCCTGCTCGCTGTTTCATGTACGGCAGAAACGAACCGCAATGCGGGACGACAAATTTTAAATTCGGAAACTTTTCAAGCGTGCCGTTCGCCAAAATATTTAAGACGGCTCGCGTTGTGTCGGCGGGGTATTCAAAAAGTGCCATGACTTTTCCCGTGACAACGTTTTCTCGCGGCAACTGTCGCGCAGGGCTCGGATGAATTATTACAAGCGAATTTTTCTTGTTGAGTTCCGCAAAAATCGGGTCAAGCCGTTCATCGCCAAGATATATGCCGTTGGAATTGCTTGCAACTTTGACTCCGAGTGCGCCGAGTTTTTCTGTTGCAAATTTTAATTCTTTTATTGAATCTTCGACGTTCGGGAGCGGTAACGTTGCCGCGAAGCCAAATTTTTCGGGAAAGCGTCGGCAAATCTCTGCGAATTCTTCGTTAATCGCCCGAACGGACGAACTGTCGGAAATGTGCGGCGTCGCTATCGACAAAATCGTAAAATCTATGTCCGCCGCGTCCATGAATTGTAAATGTTCTTCAAGCGACCATTTCGGCAACGGAAAACCTTCTTCCGCCGCTGCATTTATGCCCGATTTTTTCAATGCGTCGACATAACTCGGCAATATCGCATGCGCGTGAAAATCAAATTTTTTTGACGAAAATTTTTCTGCCGATTCCGCGTCCATAGCCAATCCTCCAATCGTCAGCGTTAAAAACAATTTTACAAATTCTCGCCGCGTCATAATACCACCCGAAAAAATTTTTACAATTAAATGTTACCACAGGGAGTAAACTTTAAGTCAATAAAAAATCTGCGCGGAAATTTTTATTTGAAGTTTAAAGCGCGTTAAACTATAATGAAAAAAATTTTTTACAGAGGAAAAGAAATTGAACAGACAATTTTACGACAATGAGCGAGAAATAGACCTT
>CAMNEX010000025.1 GCA_946536825.1 uncultured Selenomonadales bacterium
TCTGCAACATGATTTCGACTTTGTCATTGGCGCGAAGGCGTTTTTGCGAAACTTCGTCGGCTCTGAACTCCGAACGGTGAATCAGATAAAGTTTTTTGGCGTATTTTGTTAGAAAATTCGCCGCATCGACAGCCGCATTGCCGCCGCCCGCCACCGCGATAATTTTTCCGTCGTAGCCGTGCCCGTCGCACAGTTCGCAGTAATAGACGCCGCGTCCTGCAAACTTTTTTTCTTCGGGCAAAGGCAATTTTCTGCGATTCATGCCCGACGCGATTATAACTGCGTCCGCCTCGTAAATTTTTTCCTGCGTCTCGATAATTTTCGGCGAAGTTTTCAGCGTGACTTTTTCTATTTCGTCAAACTCATCAATCACCGCGCCGAAATTTTCTGCTTGCTGTTGGACTGTCGCTACCAAATCGCCGCCGCGGACGCTGACAAAGCCGGGATAATTTTCTATATCCGTCGCATTTGCTATTTGCCCGCCGATTAAACCGTTCTCCAAAACCAGCGTATCAAGATTCATGCGCCCGCAATACAGAGCCGCCGTCAAGCCCGCCATGCCCGCGCCGATTATCACAATATCCTTATGAACGCGTTCCTTCATGCAAAAGCTCCTTTCCAAAAAAATTTTACAATCACTGCGCGATTTTTTCAAGCAACGTTTTGCAACCGCGCAGAATATCGTCGTAAGTTTTTGCGAAGCCGTTTTTATCCCAGGGAATATCTTTGTCGAGGAGCATTTTAATTTTTCCGAGCGAATCGCCGCCGACAATCGCCTTTACCTGTTCGACATTGCCGGCGTCCATGCAAATTATTAAATCGTTCGCCGCGTAATCGTCGGGGGTAATTGTGCGCGATTTATGTTCGCCGAAAGGAATTTTTTCCATGCGAAGTTTAGCCGCAATGCCTTGGTGAAGGAATTCGCCTGAAGTCGGCTTGCTTGCCGCGCTTGAAACGGAAATTTTATCGCTCAAGCCCGCGTCCGCGACCAATTTTTTCATGATGAATTGCGCCATGGGTGAACGTCCTGTATTTCCACTGCATACAAATAAAATTTTCATTTACCTTTCTCCTTTCAAGACTCGCGAAATCGTTTCCAACATGTTCTGAACTTCAAGCGGCTTTGCAATGTGTCCGTTCATGCCCGCCGCCCGCGCTTTTTTTATATCTTCGGGCATTGCGTTTGCGGTCATTGCGATTATCGGCACCGCATTTCCCGATTGCCTTATTGCCCGCGTCGCCTCGTAGCCGTTCATGACAGGCATTTGAACATCCATTAAAATTAAATCGAAATTTTTTACAGCTTTTTCGACCGCCTCGCGTCCGTTTTCTGCCGTTTCTATCGAGAAGCCGAATTGCTCCAACATCATCAGCGCGATTTCGCGATTAACTTCTATATCTTCGACCAGCAAAATTTTAACAGAGGAAAAATCTTCCGTCAAATTTTCTTCCGTTACAGGTTCTTCGATCATCTGCGGTTTTTCCGCGATTTTAAACGAGACGCGCACTATAAATTCTGTCCCGACGCCTTTTTCTGTTACAACGTCGATTGTGCCGCCCATTAAGTCGACAATGCTTTTGGTTATCGCCGTGCCGAGCCCCGTACCTTGTATGCCGCTTACGGTTGAAGTTCTCTCGCGCTCGAAGGCTTGGAAAATTTTCTTGGCGAATTCTTTCGACATGCCAATTCCGGTATCTTTTATGCGCAACTCAAAAATTCCGTCGTCAAGCTCGGCGAGAATTACCGAAACGCTTTTGCCCGAAGGAGTAAATTTGTAAGCATTACCGACGAGATTTAGCAAAATTCTGTTCCAGCGGTTTTTATCGCAGAAAACGTATTTATTGCGGATTTTTTCCTCCACCGTGAACGAAATATTTTTAGTTTCCATTTGCGTTTGAAACATTGTCTGCAGATCGCGCAGATTTTTAGACAAATCTACTTCGGCAAGCTCCAATTCCATGCGCCCGCTTTCAATGCGGCTCATTTCTAAAATATCGTTGATTAAATCGAGCAAATGTCTGCCCGATACGTCGATTTTCTCCAGGAAAGATTTTAAATCTTCAAAGGTAGTGTCCGAGCGTTTTGCAAGCGTCGTATAGCCGATAATCGCGTTCATCGGCGTTCTGATATCGTGGCTCATGTTCGATAAAAATGTTGATTTGGCGCGGGAACTTTCTTCTGCGCGGCGTTTTTGTTCTTCAAGCAGAATCATTTCCTTGCGCTGAATTTTTCTGTAGATGCTGAATAGAAATCCAAGCCCGATAAGCGTTATCGTCAATAGAATCACCGTATTTTCCAACAGAACTTCGCGGATTTTCTCAAGCTGAACATTCGTGTAGGCGAAGCGCGGCGCGACAGCGTTATCTAAATAAAATGTGTTGATGTCTTGTATAAAAATGGTCAGGTCGACATACATTTTCTCGCGCATCCACATCAGCGCGGAGAAAAATACCAGGAAAAACATAACCAGCCAGACGGTTGCGGAAGTTCCGAATTTTTTCCCGTCGCGTTTGAACAGGAAATTGAAATAAGTGAAGCCGAGCAAACCCCAAATCGCCAAAATGAAATAACTTTCTTCGGATAGGACGCTGATAGACCAGAGATTGGGTATTAAAAGGAAAAATGTAAACAGAACCGCGCAGATTATGCCCAAAATGCCCGAAACTTCAGCGCGGCGATTATTTTCGCGCTTGGCAAGGACGTAGGTACAGGCGGAAGTGTAGCCATAAGCAATGGTCGCGCCGATTGTCGTAACGTCGGTGAGCCAGCCGATAACCGTTCGCCCGCAAAACGGTACCAAAAGCGACGTTGCAAAAATAAAAATGGCGGCGTGTCTGCGCGTCGAAAACCAATGCGGCAGAATATTTTCTTTGGCGAAGGCTTGAGTTAAATTCCCGACGGCGCGATAATATCCGATAAGGCTTGTAGTCAGCGCGGACAAAATCACCGTGCACAAAATGAAAATGCCGTTATCAAAAGTCGCGGAGACAACGTAAAAGGTTGGAATGCGTTCAATCCCGCCGAGACTTTTTAAACTACCCAGATAAACTTGCGAACTTGCGAATTGCGGCGGAAATTTCAGCGTGGCAAGGCAAGTCATCAAAATATAAACGACGCCCGCGCAGATTATCGCGGCGGTCATGATAAGAAAAGTTTTCTTCGCATGGGGTTTAAATTCGTCGGTGTACTGCGAAACGGTTTCAAAGCCGATAAAAGCCCAGGGAATCAGCGCGACGATTGTAGCAATTTGCTTTAAAGGCGAGCCGTCCTCCGAGAAATAAAATTCGGGCGGCGCGGAGGTTTTGACGGCGGAGAAAAATAAAAAAATCACGCCGAGGAATAAAACAATCGCCGCGACTTTGATTAAAAGCCTTGCAAGCAGACCGATACGAGCAAAAATCATGCCGAAAAACCAAAGAAAAATAATGGTTACGAGAACTTCGCCTCCGAAAACGTCGTAACCGGCAAAAGTGTAGTGGAAGCCGACTTGCAGAATGTCGCCGAATAAATTTCTGCCCATGAGCGTTACGGCGGTGGAGTTCGCCCAAAGAAGCGAGAGATAAGCAATCCAAAGGAACCAGGCGCAGAAAAAAGCGTGGTCGCAACCGAAAATATCCTTTGTGAAGGTGAAGACGCCGCCTGTCTTTGAAATTCTCTGCATGACGAAATGATAATTGGCGGCGATAAGAATCATGATGAGCGCACCGAGAAAAATTGCAATCGCGGTGCCTGCAGTGCCGGCGGTCGGCAAAAAAGTTGTGCCGGGCATAATGAACGAGCCCCAGCCGATACAGCAACCGAACGCCAAAGCCCACAAAGTCAAAGGCGATAAATTGCGCTGTTCCATAAAAAAACCTCCTTACCCGCTAAATTTCGCGGCGAAGGCGGCATTTCCTTTCAAGGATAAAATTTAGGAGTTGATAAAATGACAGACAGCAGAATAAATGCGATAAAAAATTTTGTCCGCGCAGGCAGTCGCGTCGCCGATATAGGAGCCGACCACGGCTATTTATCGATTGAACTTGCCACAAGCGGCTTGGCGACGAAAATAATTGCAACGGAAAAAAATATTCACCCGTTCGAGGCTTTGAGCAAAAATATTTCGGGCTTTAAACAGATTGAAGCGCGATTGGGCGACGGTTTAAAAATTTTATCGGCGGGCGAAGTTGACACGATTTGTATTGCGGGCATGGGCGGCGCGTTGATAGAAAAAATTTTAAGTGAATCGCCCGAAGTCGTGAACTCGGCGCGGCAGTTGATTCTTCAGCCCATGAACGGCGCAAAAAAAATCCGCACATGGCTGGCGGAAAGTGATTTTGAAATATCGGACGAAGATTTAGCGGAATCGGGCGGAATAATTTACGAAATCCTCTGCGCGGAGAAAAATCCGATTAAAAAAACATTTAAGCGGGAAAAATCGCCGCTCTTGTGGAAATTTTTAAATCAGCGGCTTGAAAAACTAAAAAAAGTTCGCAACGAAATGGAAAAAAGTTCCACGGCGATAAATTCAGAGAAATATTCGGCATTGCAGGCGGAAATAGACGCGCTCGATAAAAATCACTCGTGCCACTCGAATTCAATTTCGCCGATATGAACGGTCATGCCCTCCTTAATGCCGCGAGCTTTAAGCAGGGCGTCAAGATTTTTCATGCGCCAAATAAATTGGAAACGGCGCAAGCCCTCTTCGTTGTCAAAATTTGTCATGGCGACGATTTTTTCAAGATTTTTATTGCGAACGATAAAATCAGCGGCGTCATTGCGTTCGATAATAACGGGGTCGTCCTCCTTATCCACGTCGAAAACTTTAATTTCGCTGGCGGGCTCGGCTTCGGGAATAATTTCTTCCAAAGTCTTGCCGACGAAATTAATCAGCGCGTCAAGATTTTCATGAGTGGCGGCGGATACGGCAAAAAATTTAATGCCTTCCTGCGCGGCGAGCTTTTCAAGTGCGGGAAGGTTTTCTTTAGCTTGAGGCAGATCGATTTTATTGGCGACGAGTATTTGCGGACGTTTGGAAAGTTTTTCGCTGTATTTTTTAAGTTCGATATTAATTTTCTTGAAGTCATCAACGGGATTTCGCCCGTCAATGGCGGCGGCGTCGACAATGTGGAGAATTAATTTAGTGCGTTCGATATGACGCAGAAAATCATGACCGAGCCCGACGCCGTCAGCTGCGCCCTCGATAAGTCCGGGAATATCAGCTATGACGAAAGATTTTTCATAGCCGAGATTGACAACGCCGAGCACAGGCACAAGCGTCGTAAAATGATAATCTGCAATTTCGGGTCGCGCAGAGCTTACAGCGGCAATTAAACTGGATTTACCTACGCTGGGATAACCGACAAGCCCGACATCCGCCAAAAGTTTCAATTCCAAAAGGAGCTCGCGACTTTCGCCGGGTTCGCCAAATTCAGCAAAGGTAGGAGCGCGTCTTGAGGAGGATTTAAATTTGGCATTACCTCTGCCGCCGCGCCCGCCCCTAGCGACAATCGCCCGCTGACCGAGTTCGGTTAAATCGGCAAGAATTTCTCCTGTATCGGCGTCTTTAACAAGCGTACCTTGCGGGACTTTTATAACACAATCTGGAGCACCGCGCCCGAATTGCTGTTTTCTGTCGCCGGCGTCGCCATTTTCGGCGGTGTACTTGCGATTAAATCTGAAATTTAAGAGTGTGTTGACATTAGCGTCAACCTCAAGGACGATATCGCCGCCTTTACCGCCGTCGCCGCCGTCGGGACCGCCTTTTGGAACAAATTTTTCGCGGCGAAAAGAAGATTTACCATTACCGCCGTCGCCAGCCCGAACGCTGATTTTACTTCTATCTATGAATTGCACTTTTAATTTCCTCCGGTAAAATCGAATGCTGATTTTACTTCTCTCTGTTCAATTTTTTCGCAGATTTTACAAGATAATTTTATAGTTTGCAAGTTTTTCTGCGCCTTAGGTAACGAACACAGTAAACGATTCGGGCAAGCAATTTCGTTCAGAACAAACACCGATAACCGCTCCATTTAGAAAAAAATTCTTGCCGATAATCTTTCCATTCCCGGATAAAATTTTGGTGGTGTCAATCGCGGAGAATTTTTCATCAATTCCGCGACCGGTAAGTTTTGCGAAGCTCTCCTTAATCGTCCAGATACTCAAGAACTTTTCGGCACGCGCCCGACCATAAACGTTGCAAAGTTGCCGATACTCCTGCGCGGTGAAAAAGTTTTCGGCAATGGCAAGCGCGTCGGAAGAATCTTCTTCAACGTCGACACCGCTGGGAATTTCTCCGACGCTACACGCCGCCCAATTTTTACTGTGAGCCAAACTTATCATCAAAGAACCGTCGACAACATAGGGCTTACCATTCCTATCGCGTTCGATTTGAATTTCTTCTATAGTGCGGAAAGTTTTCTTTGCAATGATTGAACGCGCTAACAACTCCGCCCAGATTGTCCTGTTCCTATCTGCCGTGAACTTGTATCGCAAAATTTTTTCTTGCCGACTTGGTGCGAAGTAGTGCAGAAATTTTTCGACTGGCTCTTCCAATCGGCTCGCAAGGTTCAGCAAGTAAACTTCAATCATAATCAAATTTCGATAATCGTATTGTTCATGTTAAGAACTCTGGTATATGTAAAATTCTTAGCCAGCTTCTTAATTAAATTGATGCCACCGAGCAAAAATTTTTCTTTCTCTTCGGAATGATATTGCGTCGGGTCGAAGGGAATGCCGTCGTCGCGAATTCGCAAAATCCATTGCTGACCGTCGTGCGAAAGATTTATGTCGATAAATTTTTTCTTAGTGTTGTTGTAGCCGTAGCGCGAAATGTTGACGGCAATTTCCTCCGCCGAAAGTCCTAAAACATAAGCTGTATGCTCATCGACATTGCGGGCGCGGCAGTAGTCGATTATTTTTTCGGAGATACCGACGGCATTTTCTTCGCTTGCCATAATCGTGACATCAAATGAATTGTCGTGTTCGGGCTTGGGAATCATCAGCAAACCTTCTTGCGGGAGCTTGCCGCGTTCCTGTAAAAATTTGCGCGTTCCTTCCACAATGATTATCGTTAACAGCTCGCTTATCGGAACCGCCGCGCAGACTCCGTAAATGCCGTAATAATTCATGAGCAAAAATGTTATCGGAATCAGCAAAACGAAGAATTCTAAAATCGTGTCGAGCGTCGCCAAAAATGTTTCCAAAATCGTCTGGTAATAAGTTTGCAGGAATTCGTTAAACACGTAAAGCACGAAACTCAAGCTGTAAATCTGCAGACAAACTGCCGCCGTCGGGAGTAATTCTTTGTTTTCCATTCCAAACAAGCTTGCAATTTCTTCCGGGAAAATCAAGAATACTACAGTCAAAGTCGAAATCAAAATGCCGCTGAGCGTCAAAATTTTACCCATGAGGCGACGAATCCCGAAGTAATCTTTTTTGCCGAAAAGGATGCCGCAAATGTTCGGGATAACGCTGATAATGCCGCCCGCTAAAAGTTCCGCCATTATCAAAGTATTCGAGCAGACCGCGTAAATTTCCATAGCCTCGACGCCTAAAATTTTCAGGACAGCCGTATTGAGTACGAAAATTTGCAACGCCTGCATAAGTTCGAGCGATACGCGAGGCATGCCGACTTTGAGCGCGTTGAAAATATCTTTGAACCACGCAACGCTGCTGAAATGAAATTTCAACATTCTCTCTTTGGAACGCGCATAAAAAACTAACGTAATCAAGCCGCAAGCATAACCGATAATCGTAGCGGCGGCGGCACCTTCCATGCCCATGCCCGCGAATTTTACAAGGACGATATCAAAGACAATGTTGACGGCTTCGGCGATTGAAAACATCCACGCGCCCAAATCGGGGTGATTGTCTACGCTGAGAAATTCGCACGTCAGGAAAGTCAGCGTCATTATCGGCAAGCCCAAAAGATTTATTAACAGATACTCTTCGACGAAGGTTACAAGTTTTGGGTCGTCAACCACGAGATGAGCCAGCGGCGCATTTATCCAAAAAGCAGTAAGTACACCTGTGAACGAAAAAATTATTCCCGCGATCACGCAGGCGGAAAACATGTCGGAGGCGTCGTTGAGTTTTCGTTCGCCTAACCAAATTGCTGCAAGCGTCGAGCCGCCCAAACCCAAAATCAATCCGGGCAAGTGCAACACTTGTATAATCGGGCTGGCGAGTGTGACGGCTGATAACGCATCTACACCGATTAAATTGCCAACAATGACCGCGTCGACGACCGAACCCATATGCATTGCCATTTCCGACAAGAAACTTGGTATCAGATAGCGATAAAATTTTTTGCTTACGAGATAATCGTTGCGTGTCGTTTCCATTTCAGAAAGTCGCTTCCTCTTCAAAGAATCCCAACGTATCAAGAGCCATAATCGCGTTCTTGATATAATTTTCGTCGGTGATAGACCAGCGACAGTTCAAACGATAGAGAGCCTTAACAGTGAAGGCGTCGTCGTGATCAATCTCTTCGTGCAACTTCTCATCGGATTCGTTATAGACAATAAGACTTGAGACGAGCAAATTTTTCTTATCGTCAAGCATAGCGGCTTTAAGGGCGGCGTCGAATTCATTATCACTGACAACATCAATTTTAATGCCGTAATCGTTCATGGCGTAGATAATGTCGCCCATTTGCACGCGGTGACTATTGACGGCGTGAAAGACGGTAAAATCGGCGTTGGTGTCGGCAAGATTAACAATCATATGGGCGGTCTCGTCAATCGGCGAAAATTCTGTTGGCTCGTCCAAGAGCGACACGGGGAATTTGCCGATTATGGAATAACTTCTGATATCGCGCATAAAAGCGTTGTTCGAGAAATTGATTTGAAATTCGCCGTCGGAAATGCGGCTCATAAGGTTGCCGACGCGAATAATTTTTCCGTCGAGTTTGCCTTGACCGATTGCGGTTAAAACAAATTCTTCCGCTTGGAATTTCGAGTAAACATATTTATTCGACGTAACTTCCTGCCCAATGTAGAAGTCGTTTTCGGTGAGTTTTTTATCGGCAGGGAGTTTTTGCCCAACATCATCGCCAGCGACGCTGACTGTAGAAATTTGGATCAGGCGCACATGTTTTTGGGAGCAAAGGTTTATCAAGTTGCGAACGCCCTCGACGTTTATGCGCGTCAAAATGTCGGACGCCGCGAAATGTTTAACGCACGCCGCGCAATTTATCAGCGTCTTGAACGGATAATCAATCAGCGCGTTGACTGCCTCGACGTTTGTAATGTCGCCGTCAATAATCGTCACTCGCTCGTTAAAAGATTTTTCCATTGACGAATTGAAGTAATAAATAAACAGCGTCCGCAAACGTTCTTGTGCAGAGGCTTGCTTATTACTGCGGATAAAGCAGAAAATTTTCGCCGAAGTATTTTTGAGCAATTCGTACAGGACGTGAATACCGAGAAAGCCTGTCGCACCGGTCAACAGAACATCGCCTAAGCCCTCGTGGCGAATTTCGTCGACGTACTCCACGCGATTTTTAGAAAGAGCCCTATTGATTTGGAAAAGTTCGTTGAGGATGGAACTTCCTTCTATCGGCGCGGTGATTTGCGGCGTCGGAATTTTTTTCGGAACCTGCGCGGGCGGTTGCTTTAAAATGTAAGCTTCCAATTTTTCGACTGTAGGATATTTGAAAATGTCGGCGTAGACAATCGGCAAATTCTTCAAAAACGCCGCCATTGCAACCTTAGACGCGGCAAGCGATGTTCCGCCAATTTCAAAGAAGTTTTCGTCCGCGCCAATATTTTTTCTGCCGAGAGCCTTTGCAAAAATTTCGCACAACGTCTTTTGCAAATCGGTCGCGGCAATTTTTTTATCGTTTACTTCGACTTGCAAAGTTGGTTCGGGCAGGGCTTTCTTGTCGATTTTTTTATTAGCTGTTAGCGGGAAGGCGTCAAGTTGCATTAAAACGCCCGGCACCATGTAAGCCGTCAATGACGCCGCCAAATGTTTTCTAAGTTCGTCGAGGTCAATTTTCTTTTCCGCAGTGAAGTAACCGGCAAGATAATCCCCCGCCGAATTTTTCTTCACGACCACGATACTCGCCTTAACGCCGTCGAAATTATTCATCACGGTTTCTATCTCGCCGAGTTCAACGCGAAGTCCGCGCAGTTTGACTTGATTATCCGTCCGTCCGTGAAATGCTATCTCTCCATTGGGCAAAAGCCTTGCAAGGTCGCCGCTCTTGTACGCGGGCTTATCCCACAGCTTGATAAAAACTTTTTGTGTAAGGTCGTCGCGATTGACATAGCCGCGCCCTATCCCGTCGCCTAAAATCGTCATTTCGCCGAGTGCGCCAATCGGTAGCGGGCGATTTTTCTCGTCCGTCATCACGACTTGCACATTTGAATTCGGAATGCCGATTGTGATATTTTCCGCCGATTCGATAGCCTTCATGGTGCAACTAATCGTCGCTTCGGTCGGTCCGTAGCCGTTCATTATATAAACATCTGGATTGACGGCACGGAGTTTGGTGAACAGCGCGGCAGGGAATGCCTCCGCTCCAAAGTCAACTGATTTTATCCGCTTCACGACCGATTCAAATTCCGGGAAGTCTATCAAATTCGCTAGGTATGACAGCGTGCAACTCATCACGTCGACGCGATTTTTGTCGCACAAATCTTTCAGCATAAGCGGGTTGTGAATTTCGTCTTCGTTCGCCATGCAGATTGTCAATCCGTGCGCCAGCGGAATAAATTCTTCCATTATCGACACGTCAAAAGTTATCGCCGCCAATGCCAATGAAACTTTTCCGCGCTCTGTGTAGCCTAAAATTTCGTGATTCTTCGGGTTGGCGTCAACGAAATTAACCAGATTGTGATTAGTCAGCATAACGCCCTTAGGCTTGCCCGTCGAACCGCTGGTATAAATGCAATAGGCAAGCGCGGCGGCGGGAACGTCTACATTTAAATTTCCCGCAGAAATTTTTTCCGACTGCGTCTCTTCGACAAAGCAAACGAAAATATTCAGCGCGTCGAAGAAATTTTTCCTTTGTTCGTAAATGTCGCGGGTCGTGACAAGGTGGCGGACGTTTGAATCTTTGACAATGTAGTCAACGCGGTCATCGGGGTAATCGGGCGTCATTGGCAAAAACGCGCCGCCCGCCTTCAGAATCCCTTGACGCGCTATGTAAACTTCAAGTCCGCGATTCAACATCACGCCGACAATTTTTTCAACGCCGACGCCGTTATCTTGCAAGACGCGCCCTAAGCGATTCGCCGCCGCGTTCAGTTCAGAATATGTCAGAGATTTTCCATTAGCGATAGCCGCGACGCGTTCCGGATATTTTTCCGCGCTGTCCTGCAGTAAACGATAGGCGGGACGCTCCAAAACTTTCCAAGCCGTGTCGTGAATATTTTTCAACTTCTCAAGTTCGTCAGCCGAAAGCCAATCTATATCGACGATTTTTTCAGCATGTAAAAATTTTTCTATGACGTGATTATAAGCCGCAATGAAGCTTTCGATTAAGGCGTCTGAATATTTGCCGCCGTCAAAGTAAATATTAACGTCGCGAAAATTTTCATCGACAACCAATGCAAAATTTTTATCGCCGATCTCTTCCGAAGCAAAAATAAATTCGGGAGCGTTCGGAAAATCATAAGTCTTGGCAATTTCTTCGTAAGGCGTGCTGATTATTTCGCGTGAACGTTCGACTTGCTCGCTTAATTTTTTTCAAATAATCGGCTATGCTTTGTTCGGGCGACAAATTCAAAGACACGGGAATTTTTTTCGTATCCGTTGCCGTAAAGAAAACTTCGTCCGCACCGGCAAATCTCGCAAGCAACAATCCATACGCGCCCATAAAAAATTTTTCTTCCGAGCAACCGAATCGCTTGCAAATTTGAGAGCGTTGTTCTTTTGAAATTTCTATAGAAGCTTCTACTCTTTTTGCGACGAAAAACTTTTCAAACTTGTCTTTAATCGGCGCAGAGTCGACCGATACGCTGTGAAAAAGAGAATCGAGATATTTTTTTTCGTTTACTGTATCTGCCATAGATAGACCAACCTTTCGCGTATGAACGGTTTTGAAATTTCTCCCGAACAGTAAAAAGAACTTTTTTATTCCTCCGAAAATTATCGCGCCCGCTCCAATACAGAAATTAATTCCGTCGCGCTGACCGTGCTTGTGCCGAGTTTCCTTACTGCAATGCCTGCCGCGTAATTTGAAATCTTCGCCGCAAGCGCAGGTTGAGCCCCCGCCGTCAACGCCAAAAGAAATGCCGCAACGCAAGTATCGCCCGCGCCCGATACGTCGTAAACTTCGCTCATATCGCTCACGGGAATATGATGCGCCGCGCCGTGTCGCTCAAATAAAGTCATGCCCATTTCGCCGCGAGTAATCAAAACGCCGTCAACATTTAATTTCGTCAAAAGTTGCGTGCCCGCGCCGATTAAATCCGTCACACTGTTAAGATCACGACCGACGAACTTGCCCAACTCCGAATCATTTTGCTTGACGTAGCCGACGCCCTCGAAGTCGCCGATATTGTAGCGAGAATCGACAATGTTGGGAATTTTTTTCTTGCCTGCAAAGCGCGTGATCAATTTCCTGGCATTGGCGGTTATCGTGCCGGAGCCGTAATCGCTCATGATAATTCCGTCGACCTTCGGTAAAATTTTATCAATCTTGGCAAGGAGTTCCGCCTCAACTTTTTTGGACAAAGGCTCCTTGCTTTCGCTGTCAATGCGGACAATTTGTTGACTGACAGTCGCCCGCCCGCCCGCAATTATTCGCGTCTTTGAAATTGTCGGACGAGATTTATCACGGACAAGCCCCTCAATGTGAACGTCCAATTCCTTAAAGATCGTCCGCAAATTTTCTGCGCGGTTGTCATCGCCGATAACCCCGACGGCATAAACTTCCGCGCCTAAAGTCGCCGCGTTCGCAACAACATTTGCCGCGCCGCCCGCCACAACTTTTTCTCCCGCCTTTTCCAAAATCAAAACAGGAGCCTCGCGAGAAATTCGGGAAATGCGTCCGTCAACGTAGACATCGGCAACAATATCACCGATTACCAAAATTTTTTTGTCCTGCATTTTGTTCGTTATATTTACGAGTTCTTGCAACTCCTCGCCCCCCTGAAAGCAATTAGGAATTAATCGCTAATTGTTAAAATCTGAGGAATAATATCTTCAAACGACCCGTCGGGCATTCTGAAACCGCCGGGAATTGTGCCGAGTTCTTTAAATCCCAATCGCTGATACAAATGCCGCGCATGAATATTCGTCGCGACAACCGCATTGAATTGCAAAATCCTGAAGCCGAGAATTTTAGCCCGCGCAATGCAATCCTTAACGATAATCTCGCCGATATGACGCCCGCGCAGGTCGGAACGAACCGCATAACTCGCGTTGCTTATGTGTCCGCACCGCCCGACGTTATTCGGGTGCAAAATGTACAACGCTAAAATCTCTTCGTTATCCGTGTCGACTGCCAAGCCCGTGAACGACTGCGCCTTGAAAAATTCGTCGCCCGTCACTTCGTCAAGCTCCTCCTCTTGCGGGAAGGCAATTCCTTCGCGAACAACTTCATTCCAAATTTTTATCGCCTCGCGAACATTTTTTGAATCGTAAGGCTTAACGACAACCGCCATTAAATCCGCCTCCCAAATTCTATTCCCTAAAATAAATTTTGCTTTTTAATTCGCGCCGCTCGCGCCCGTAAAAAATTTTCTCGGCAAGTGATTCCAATTCGCCTTTGTGAACTTCGCCGACAACTATCCATTTTCCCGCCGCATTGGCAAGAAAATTTTTCTCGAAATCGACACTCACAACCGCCAAAATTTTTTTATCAGAGGGCAATTCGTCAAAAGTCATGAACGGCATAACATTTTTACTCGTCCACGTCATTTTTTGCGGGCGGATTTTGGCGAAATTTTCTTTGGTCTCAAGCCGATAAATTTTTTCTCCGGTATAAAAAACCAACGCGCCCGAATATTCTTTTCCGTGACTTACGACGCAAGTTTCTTTGTCTATCAGCGGCAAAATTATTTGAGCCTCGCGCCGCCCCGAATTGTCTTCCGTCAACGGCAACGCCACAAAATATAAAATCAGCGGATAAATTATCAGCGTCCCCGCCGTTATTCCGATAAGCATTTTCCGACGATTGACAAGGTATCGCGAAAAAAAAATCATTGCGGGAATCATTGCGGGCAGGGTGTAGGTTATGTATTTCGTCGCGCACAGTTGGAAAAAAATTATAACCGTCAAAGTCCACGCGATTAAAAATTTTTCGTTCATGCCGAAAGTCGGGAGGCGTCGCCAATTTTTTGCGGCGATAAAAATCAGCACGATTGACCACGGGAAAAATCCTATCGCCGAAATCAGCGTGTAATAATACCAAACGTCCGTCTTTGGATATTCCGAGACCGTTGCCCGCAAAAAGTTATGTACTCCCAAAAAATTTTCAAGGAATGGTGCGCCGTGAATTAAAGTCATCGGCAAATACCAAATTGATATTATCGCAATAAGCAACAAAAAATTTTTCGGGCGGAAAAGTTTTTGCAAATGTCGCAAGTCGCCTTGCCACAGCAGGAAGATTAAAATTATCAGCCCCGGCAAAAAAAATCCCACGGGACCTTTAGTCAGAACCGCCACGCCCGACGCCGCAAACGATATCAAATAAAATCGCGGGTTGCCTGCGCGGTAGCCCAAAAAAAAAGTCATCAGCGTTATCGAAAACATTACAAGGAGCGTCATATCGGTTATTACGGCGTGCGACAGATACCAATACTCAAGCGAAGTCGCAAGCATTATCGCCGCTGTGAATCCGATTTTTTTATTGTAGAGTTTCGCGCCGAAAAAATATGTCAAGAAAACTCCGCCCGTTGCGAAGACCGACGGGAAAAATCTTGACGCAAATTCATTTATGCCGAAAATTTTATACGCCGCCAAAAGCTCCCAGTAAAACATTATCGGCTTGTCAAACCAAAAATTTCCGTAAATGCGCGGCGAGAGCCAATCGCCCACCTCCGCCATTTCTTTTGCCGTCAGCGTGTAACAGCACTCTGTCGGGTCGGTTATCGGGATAAGCCAATCGCCAAAAAAAAATAATATCAATGACAAAATAAAAAGACAGATTAAATTTACCACGGCACGAACTCCCAATGAACTTCCAATTTTTTGCGCTTGCCGCGCCAACGAAGAACCGCTTGCGAACAATGCAAATCGCGGTACCAATAATAATCTATGTCGTCCAATTTGTGATTGTCAGCGTCCATTTTCACGCCCACAACAAAACGATCTTTCGGCGTCAAAGTGTAACTTATTCCCGCTTGAAATTTCTTGGAATAGTCATCAAGGTCAAAATCAAACAGAGAGTTCGTAGAATTATTTTTTGAGTAGGAATAGCTGACATAAGCCGCGAGCCTGTCATTAAATTCCCTGCCGAGCAAAGCACTCCAATTTATGCCGCGGACAGTCGTGTCGCCGTTCGGAACATTTTTTGCATTGTCCTTTGTGATTTTGTAACTCGTGCCGAGGAACAGCAAATATTGATCAATAAAAATCGGGTCGTGATTCAAAGAGAGTTCGTATTCTTCATGAGTGGCGGAAAGGTTATCCTGCCGCCAATGCCCAATCTCCGAGCGCAAACCGTAAGTAAGCGGCAAGCCGTCGATATTTTTTCCGTAATAAAGTTCAAGCGACGGCTCTTTTTGAATCCACTTCGCGTTGTCGTCGTCATAAAAGCCATATTTTAATCTTCCGCCGAAATTGCGATTGCTGTATTTAATTTCGGCATTGCTACGGACGCCTTTTTTACTCTCAATGTACGCGCCAATAACTAAATCAAAATGCTCGCCGAGCGGAAATTTAAAATCGTCGCGGACGTAAACGCCGTGATCCGAATTGTAACCGACGCGGGGGAAATAAGTTTCCTCCGTGTCTTCAAATTTCCGTTCCATGTATTCTCGCGTGCCGACAACTTTATTTTTTATGTGAAATTTGACGTGATACATTTTCATAAGCTGTTCCGGCCAAATTTCCATACGCTCCGCGCTGACATGATAATCCGGACTTTTCGCGCCGCATTTTGTCTGCGTGCCGTCGTAAACAACAATGTGGTCAGGATAAAATTCAAAACGCTTGCCGGTCAAATAATATTCGCCTGCCTTGCCGTTCGCCTCGCCCATTGTGCCGGTTTTCTTGCCGTAATTGTAAACGGTTTTATAGCCGTCGAGGGTGACACGCGGCGCACCCTCGGTCAGCTGCAGGACGTGCGCTTTGTCGTCCACGCGAACGAATTGTTCCTTGATATTGCCTTTGGCCTCTTCGCTTTGAAAGCGATATCCATCAAGCTGAATAATATCAACTTTGCCGGTCGCAATGAATTCGCCGCTGTTGGAGTAATAAACTAAATCGTCGCCCTCAAAAACGGCGGGAACAGGGTCGCCCTCCTTCGGTTCGTGAGGGAGTCGCTCCTTCGCCTCGGCAATGTCGGCAAGCAATTTTTCCTGTTCTTCGGTCAACTGCTGTTCGCGAATTTCGCGCCGCCGATTTTCTATGTAGTTGAAAAATCCCGTGCCCGTGTCCGATTTTGCTTCGTAAACTGCCTCCGCCGTCGAAGTTATAAAAATCGTCGCCAAAATCGGCACAACGCTTAAAAATTTTTTCATCGTTATTCCTCGTCAATAATTTCTATAATTTCTCCGTCATAGCCTTCAATCGTCTTTCCTTCGTCGGGGCGCGGCTCAACTTCGGGCGAGTCGGTCGGCGCGGGTTTATTTAGCATTGATTCCGGATAAGTCTCGACGGGATTTTCGGGAGGAGGCATCTCAATTTCTTCTTGCGTAAGCGTTTCAACTTCGGTTTGCGGAATAAGCGTGCCGACGTAGCCGTCGTTCTTCCTCAAGCCGTAAACCACGACGGGATTTTTTGTTTGAATATAAAGTTCAATTCCCTCCGGCAATTCGATATTTTTTCCGCGAATGAAAACTTCCTCGATACCCTTATTTTTGCCCGAAAAAGTTTTGCCGATTAAACTCAAGCCGCGAGACATTGAATTATTTTCCATGGTTTCGAGAGCCTCGATACCCGCATAAGTCTCAATTTCCTGTCCGTCAAGGCTTTTTATTTTGTTGAAATCCGTTTCGATTTTTCCGTTGCTGAAAATATTTTTGGCGCGGTGGACGTTGAGAACGACTCCTTCGCCGGGCAAGCCGCTCGCAAAAACAAGATTGTCATCAATAAAGACGTCCTCGACAACCTTAACGGAAATGGTATCGCCCGCCTGCAAAATTTTTGAACTGACGGGCTCGGTTGTCGCAACTTTTATCAAAGTGTTCGCGGGAATTTGTATTTGAGTTATCGGCAAAATTTCTTCGCCGTAAGTGGCTTTTGCAAGTTGGCGAATACGCTCGTTAAAAGTTCCCTCCGCCTTTTTGCCCGTAATTTGATTTTCCAGGGCGGTAAGTCTCATGTCAATGCCGCCGCTCGCAACTTGATGATTTACGTTCCACTCCAGCAAATTAATTTTCGCCAAAATGCCGACGTCCGCGCTGTTGTCGTAAAGAATATCGTAAATCGCCTCTATGCGGGCGTTCATGTTGCCGTTCATATTTTGTCCGCTGTAACTTTTTTCAAGGCGGCTGATTCTGTCCAAAAGTGCGCCGCTTTG
>CAMNEX010000026.1 GCA_946536825.1 uncultured Selenomonadales bacterium
TCCATTTTGGAATTCGAGACAGTTTGATTCGGAACGGAATTGCTATTTATTTTAGGCGGCTGAGATTCATATTTTGATAATTTTTGTTCAAGCTCGGTGATTCTGCGTTTCAATTCCTCATTCTGGGCGACGAGAGCGGTTTTTTCCTGCGAATATTTATTTAACCAATCCAAAATATCGTTATCGTCAAGTTGAGCGGTGACATTGGCGCGGATAATCGCCTTGCCGTATTGAACGCCGGTAAATTTCAAGACAGAATCAATCATGGTCGCAAGTTCTTCTTCGGCGAAGGTAAAATTTCTTTTTTTGGAAAAGTCTTTAATGTAGTCGCCGACTTTTTTGCGAACGTCTTTTTCCGCGAGCTGTTTTGCGCGAAGTTTGGCGGCGTTAAGAGTTTCCGAATCATTGATACAGCATTCGGCGGCACCCTCATAATTTTGAGCCATAAATTTACCTCCCGAAAAAATTTCAGCGTTGTAGCCGAGTTTCATTTATAAAAGATTCTTACTGTAATATTCGTTCACTTGGTGATAATCGTTAATTGTATTTTCACCGCGCTCAAGTGCAATCAGCCCCGTGCGTATGACTTCCAAAATTCCGTAGGGGGCAAGGAGCCGCGTAAAAGCCGTAACTTTCTCGTCGTTGCCGGTGATTTCAAATATCAGCGTCGTCGGTTGAACGTCGACAACGTGAGCGCGAAAAAGTTCCGCCATTTTCAGAACGTCAAGGCGCGTGCTGTCGTCGGCAGAAACTTTTATCATTGTCATGCCGCGAGTAACTGCCGTTGCCGAGTCGAGTCGCTGAACTGCTTGCACAACCGGCATTTTCTCAAGTTGCTTAATCACTTGATCGACAAAATTTCCGTCGCCGTGAACTACAACCGTTATCCGCGAAAATTCGGGCGATTGCGTTATCCCGACCGATAAACTGTCGATATTAAATTCGCGGCGGCTGAACATGCTCGCCACGCGGACGAGGACGCCCGGCTGATTTTCGACGTAGATAGATAAAACGTGCTTCATTTTTTACAGAGCCCCTCTTAAAAATTTTCCGCGCAAAATAATATCACGCTGACCGCAAATTTTCAACAAACCGAAATTTTTTGCAGAGGATTTTTTATCAAAAAAAAACTCCCTTGTTCGCAGGGAGCCTTTTACTTTAAAAAACTTTTTTATTCGGTCATGCGTTTTGCGATAGACGCTGCCTCCGTCGTTAAGGCTTGCGCTTGATGAAGTTTATCTTCCGCCGCTTTAATCGTCTCTGTGTTTTTATCTTCCAACCAAGTCTCATAATCCTGCGCGTAGGCAACCGACAAATCGCAAATTTGCATATAAAGATTGTGCAGAACTTCGGCGTCCTTAGGAATTGGCAAAGCGGCAAGTTCCTGCTTGCGAGCCTCCCAATCGGGTTTTATGACGTCGCCGAACAAGGTTTTCAAATTATCTCGCGTTTGTTCCTGTCCCAAACTTCCCAACGAAAGTATTGAGCCGTATTTTTGCTCCGCCTCGCGAATTATCGTATCATGTCGGGAATTTATTTCGCTCGCCTTCGCCAGATAATCGCCGAGTTGCGATTGCCGCGCCTGAATTATTTGCGCGACGTATTCTTGAAAATTCTGCACGCGAGTAATTTGCCAATTTTTATCTTCCGTGCGATTCAAGACAAGCTGAATGGGAAATTCGCGTCCGAGTTCCGGCTGAAAAATCATCAAGTCAGCAAAAGCCTCGTTGCGGTCGGCGTCGCTGAGCTGGACGTTTTTGACGCCGCGAACTTCAATATTGTTAAGTCCGGTTCGCTGGAGCATTTCGGGGACGCCGGCATTTTTCTTTGCATTTAAATCGCCCGTGGCGACGTAAGAATCAAGTGCAGCTTTCAGCGTTATAATCATCGGCTCGCGGAGCATTTGCGTAAAATTTTTAACTGCTTCTCTGGCGTCGGGCGTCATTGAGTTATCAAAAGCAGTCAGCCCGTCAACAAAGCCCGTGTAGCCCGAATTGAGCAAACTGTCGACGTTCACGGCGCGATGAAATTCTTTCAGGTCGTGCTTTTCGATTGAATTGGCAGTTGCCTTTATCGCAACGTCGGGTGCGTCCGTCCGCGTGTGGAAATAATAATAGCCGCCGCCCAAAACAATTACCGCCGCCGCAATTCCCGCGCAGATTTTTGCTTTTAAACTTGTGTTCATTTCTTCGCCTCCAAAAAGAAATTAATTTCTTCTTTGATTCTGTCGCATTGGAAATTTTCCTTCAAAAAATTAAAAAATTCTGCCCTTGAGCGCGGCGAATATCTGATTGCGAACGTCAATGTAACCGCGTACATTTCTGATTACCACGTCGGCGCGAGCGCACATTTCTTCCCGCGACATTTGAACATTTATCCGCGCCAGTGCCTGTTCTTTGGTCAATTTGTCGCGGCTCATAAGTCTTTTTATCTGCAGTTGTCGTTTTGTGTAGACCGTCCAAACTTCGTCGAATAAATGTTCCCAGCCCGCCTCGAACAAAAGCGGAACTTCCAAAACCACAAGTCCCGCGCCCGCTTCGCAACAGTCAACCAGAAATTGCCGCGCATAATTTAAAAGAATCGGGTGTGCGACAGAATTAATCCACTTGCGTTCGGCGGGATTGTTGAAAATTATTTCGCCGATTAATTTTTTATCCAAAAAACCGTCGCTCGTGACAACGGCTTTTCCGAAATGCCGAATGTAAATCTCATAAAGCGCGCCGCCGGGCTTGGAAAGCCAATGCGTCACCTCGTCAATATCAAGAGTAACTGCGCCGAAAAACCGCCTGAAAGTTTTCGCAACCGACGATTTCCCGCAAGAAATGCCGCCCGTCAAGCCGATTATGTACAATAAATTCACTCCCTAAAAATTTCCAACTTCGCCATGATAAATTTTTGCTCCGCTTCCATTTCCTGCCGCTCGTCGTCGGCAATGTGGTCGTAGCCGAGTAAATGTAAAAGTCCGTGCACTTCCAAAAAAATTAGTTCTCTCAAAAACGAATGCCCGAACTCCGCCGCCTGAATTTTTGCCCGCTCCAGAGAAATTATTATGTCGCCCAAAATTTCAAACTCCGCGCCGATAATTTCGGGCTCGTCGCTCTCGCGGAAGGCGAACGATAAAACGTCCGTTGCCTTGTCGACGCCGCGAAATTTTTTATTCAGCGCGTGAATATGTTCGTCGTCAGTCAAAGTTATGCTGAGCTCGGAATTTTCGACGCCGTAAATTTCGCCAACGACGTCCGCCGCCCGCAAAATTTCTTCCTGCAAATTTTCTTCAACCGTCAAATTTTCCGGCTCAAAACTTATCGTCGTATTCAAGGCATCACCTCCAAAATTTTTTCCGATAAAGTACACTGCCTGCGCCGCGCTGTCAAGGCAAAAAAAATCCCCGACGCGTTGCCGAGGAATTATTTTGTCTCTTCGTATTTTTCGTAGGCGTCGACAATTCGCGAAACGACTTCATGCCTCACGACGTCCGAAGAATTCAAATCCGCTATCCCGACGCCTTTGATGTTTTTTAAAATTTTAACCGCCTCGGCAAGTCCCGAAGTCACTCCGCGGGGCAAATCAATTTGAGTTAAATCGCCGGTTATGACCATGCGCGAGCCGAATCCCAAGCGCGTCAAAAACATTTTCATTTGGTTGGACGTGGCGTTTTGCGCTTCGTCGAGAATTACAAATGCGTCGCTCAAAGTTCGTCCGCGCATGTAAGCTAGCGGCGCGATTTCTATCACTCCGCGATTTGAAAATTTTTGATACATATCGAAGCCCAAAATTTCTTTCAAGGCGTCATAAAGCGGGCGAAGATATGGATCTAATTTCTCCGTCATGTCGCCGGGCAAAAATCCGAGCCGTTCTCCCGCCTCGACTGCCGGACGCGTTAAAATTATTTTCCGAACTTCCTTGATGCGCAGATAATACGCCGCCAACGCTACCGCCAAAAATGTTTTGCCTGTACCCGCGACTCCTACGCCAAAAGTTACGACGTGCCGCCGCATTGTCTCGATATAATTTTGTTGTCCTGCGCTTTTCGCCTGAATATGCACCCCATTTGCCGTAACAATTATTGTCTCTCCGAAATTTTTCTGTTCGTCATTTCTACTTACCAAATATCCATCTCCTTATCAAATAAAAAATTTTCATTCATGCAATTTGCCCTCGACAAGCTCAACGGCGAGTTTTGCGTTAAGGCGGGCGAGTTCGCCGAGTTTTTTTAACAACGTATCGTCGTGGAATTCTCTTTGCTCCGACAATTTTTTCAGCGTTGCGTTGAAAATTTTTTCCGCAGTCACGTCCGCCATACTGCCAATCGGTTTTTCGCCAATCGAGTCAAGGAAGCGTTCAATCTTCGGGTCGTAGGAAATGCCCAAAAGCGGAACATTCATGACGCCGGCGAAAATCAGCGCGTGAAGCCGCACGCCGATTAAAAGATCCATGCAACCCGTTAAACTCAAAATTTCCTGCGTCGTGAATTCTTCTTCAAACACAATGCAATTTTCCTTCATTAAATCGGCGGTTGTCGTGGCGGAGCGAATATCTTCGGGGAATTTCATAGGGATAAAAATAATTTTCGCGCCCGTCGTTTCGACGAGTTTATCAAGCGCGGCGGCGAGTTCGACTTGAAAACGCGACCAACCAATCCAATGACGAACTGCCACGCCGATAAATTTTCCGTCGGATTTTTTTATTTCGTGATGCGCTAAAATTTCTTCGCCGATTTCAAGCGGCACGGGTTTTATTGCCAAGACAGGGTCGGCGGTGCAGAAAATTTTCGGGCGAGTTATTTTAAGGCGCGAAAGTTCCGCCAGCGAACCGCGGTCTCTGACTGTGATTAAGTCCACGCGATTGACGATTAAATTCATGAGCTTGTGCGCCAACGCGCCGCGAATCGGTCCTATGCCCTGCGCGTAAAGCATGATCTTGCGTCCGAAAATGAGCGCAAAAAAAATTATCGCCAGATAATAGTAAAGACTGCGCCCGCTCGTCACGTTTTGCAAAAGAGAGCCGCCGCCCGAAATCAGCAAATCTGCCGCACGAATTTTTTTTATGATTGAGAAAATATCCGGCATGGGCACCGCTTCGACTTTGTGGCGGCGTCTTGTGTAGTCGGGATTGAGCGAGATAACCGTAACTTGCAAATCGACAACTTCTTCGCGCAGGACTTCCAACATTGCCGCGAGCATAGCTTCATCGCCGCCATTCTTCGAGCCGTAGTAGCCGGAAATTACAACTTTCATATTCACCTCAAAATTTTTTCGCAAATTTTATTGATTTATTCTTCCCGCGCCGCAATTCCCCTGCCTGTTATCTTTAAAGCTTGCGCCTTGAAAAGTTGCGTGATAAAATTTTTAAAAATTATTTTGGAAGGGAGCCGATTATCTTGAAAAAATTTTTAACAATTTTCTTGTCCCTTTTCCTTTTTCCCATTTCTCTTATAACAGGTTGCGGCGGCGAAGAAAATTCTGCTTGCAATGTTGAGTCACAGAATACCGCGCAGGCGTCGCCCGTCGCAAAAGTTATTCCGAACTTCACGGCGAAAACTATCGCGGGCGAAACTGTGACCAATGAAATTTTCGCGTCGAAAAAAATTACCGTCGTAAATATTTGGGGAACTTTCTGCCCGCCGTGTATCGCTGAAATGCCCGAACTCGGAGAAATGGCTCGCACTCTGCCCGCCGAAGCGCAAATTATCGGGCTGGTTTGTGACACTTCGGAAGATTTTACAGAAAATATTCCGGCGGCGCAAAAGATAACCGCAGAGGCGAACGCGGATTTTATTAACATTGTCCCCGACGCCGAACTTTTGAAATTTATCGATAACGTTGAGGCGGTTCCGACGACGATTTTTATAAACAGCAAGGGCGAAGTTGTTGGCAAGGCGATTATCGGCGCGGACGTTGCAGGTTACAAAGATGAATTGGAAAAACTTCTCAAGGAATAAAATTCGGCTGATAATTTTTTTTGTAAGCGCGGCAATGATTTTTTACGGCGTCGAACGCGGCGAATTGTCGACGATTTTTCATAAGGCGTCGCGAGTTTGCCTTGAATGTATCGGTCTCGGTTGATGAAAAAATTTTTAAATCGGAAAATGATTCAGCTTGCGGCGGCGATTTTAACTAATCCTCACGCCGCAAATTTTTTGAGCGGCAAACTTTATCGCGGCGAATTGAAAAATTTCTGCGCCCCCGGATTAAATTGCTGGTCGTGTCCTGCGGCGACGTTCAGTTGTCCGATTGGCGCACTTCAAGCGGTCGGCGGCGCGGGCGGCAAATTCGGCTTTTACGCGGCGGGCTTTACTATTTTAATCGGATTAATTTTCGGGCGGGCGATATGCGGCTTTTTATGTCCGTTCGGGCTGATTCAAGAATTCCTGAATAAAAGCCCGTCGCCGAAAATTTTTTTGCCGCGCAGATTAATCCATGTGAAATATTTTCTGCTGATAATTTTCGTGTTGATTTTGCCCGTCGCAAGCAAATTTGGCGAACCGACTTTTTGCCAATACATTTGTCCGGCGGGAACTCTGGAGGCGGGCTTGCCGCTGATTGCAACGCATGAGGAATTTCGCGGCGTGTTGGGGAATTTATTCGCGCTGAAAATTTTTATTTTGCTCGTCGTAATTGGAGGGAGCATTTTTATTCACAGATTTTTTTGTCGGGTGCTGTGTCCGCTCGGCGCGATTTACGGCTTGATTAACAAATACAGCTTTTATCGGATAAATTTTGCGCCTGATAAATGCATTGTTTGCGGACGTTGCAAAAAAATTTGTCCGCTCGACCTCGACCCGACAAAAGATTTTGATTCCGCCGAGTGTGTTCGTTGTGGGCTCTGCAAAAAAATTTGTCCGACAAAATCCCTACATTAAAATTTAGATTAAACTTTCTGGAGGCGTATTGACTGTTTTTAAGGTACCATGTATTATTTATCTTACAAGGTACCTTAAATTTTTTTTGGAGGGATAAAAAATGGAGGGAAAAAAAACTTTAACGAAAAGTCTTTTGGAAACGTATCACCTCCTGCACCGCTATCACATGATGTGGTACGGAAGAAATTTTGGAGGTTTGGATCCGTGGCAGGGTCAAGGGCGAATTTTGACGGCTCTGCGACGCATGCATAATATCAGCCAAAAAGAACTCGGATTTATCTTGGGTATTCGCCCGCAATCGCTCGGCGAACTTTTGCAGAAATTGGAAGCCAACGAATATATTCGGCGTTATCAGGCAAAAGACGACAAGCGCGCACTTATCGTGGAGCTGACGGAGAAGGGCGAAAGTTTCCAACTGCAAAAGCCCGAATATGACGAACTGTTCATTGGACTTTCTATAAATGAAAAAAAAGACTTGCAAGCGTCGCTTGAAAAAATTTCCGGCCAACTTAAGATTTTAATAGATGAGGAGGTAGAGAAGCGACCGATCGACGCGCTTTATTGAAGGGAATTAGTACTTAACAACTTTTTCAGGGAGGGATTTTTCATGGTCAAGGACAGGCTGAATTTTTTCGCGGACACCTATAAGCCGCATAAAAAAATTTTCTCGTTCGTGGTAATCGGCTCGCTTATCGGCGCGGGGCTCGGACTGCTGTCGCCCATGCTGATTCGCCGCCTCATGGACGAACTTTTGCCGCATGGCATTTCAACCGAAATGATTTTGACGGCGGGCGCACTTTTGGCAATTTACACCGCAAATTATTTCCTCAACTACAAGGTCGAAGTCGTCGGACGCGGCATGGGCGCGAAAATCGAATTTTCTATGCGCGAAAAACTTTTCCGTCACCTCCTGCGCATGGGCTATTCCTTTTACGACAACGCGCAAAGCGGGCAATTACTCTCGCGCCTCGTCAACGACATTGCGGAAGTCGGCAATTTAATGTTCGCAATCCCTCACCTGTTAGTTACTTGCCTTATAACAATGCTCGGCTCGGTCGCGTTGCTTTTTTATCTTAATTGGCAACTCGCCGCCGTCGTAACCGCCCTGCTACTTTTTAAAACCTTTACAACAATCAAACTCAACGGCGATATGAAAAAAATGTTCATGCGGGCTCGCGAAAACACCGGCGATTTGAGCGGGCAAATTTCCGAAACTCTGCAAGGTATTCGCCTCGTCAAAGTTTTCAGCAACGAAGATAAGGAACTTGATAAAATGCTCCGCGCAGGCGAAAATCTTTTATCGGTTCAGCAAATTTCTTTTCAAACGGTCGGCAAACTTCACGGCGGCGTGGATTTTTTCTCCAACGTCATGAATTTAACAATTATTGTCCTGGGCGGCGCGTTAATCAGCTTGGGGCATATGAAAATCAGCGATCTAGTCGCGTTTCTGCTTTACATGATGCTTTGCATGAGACCAGTTTTTCAATTAATGATGTTGACGGAAGTTTATCAGCGCGGCATGGCCGGCGTTGAACGTTATCGCGAACTTATGAATCTGCCCGAAAGTAGCGAACGCTCCTCCTTGCGCGTCGAGAAAATCGAAGGCTCCGAAACTCAATCAATCGAATTTTCGCATGTCAATTTCGGCTACGAAAACAATCCGCCGATTTTTAACGATTTTAATTTGAATATCGCGGCGGGCGAACACGTCGGGATTGTCGGCATGACCGGCGGCGGCAAAACTACTCTCTGCGAACTTTTGCTCGGCATGTACGACCTTAACGGCGGGAAAATTTCCGTCAACGGCAAAGATATTAAAACCGTCAAAACTAACAGCTTGCGGCAGGAAATCGGCATGATTCAGCAGGATACTTTCCTGTTTTCGGCGTCGGTTAAAGAAAATATCGCTTACGGGCGCGAAGGCGCAACTGACGAAGAAATTTTTAATGCGGCGCGGCTCGCGGAGGCCCACGAATTTATTTCCGCGCTCCCGAACGGCTACGATACCTTTATCGGCGAACGCGGCGTTAAACTGAGCGGCGGACAGAAACAAAGAATTGCTATCGCCAGAATGTTTTTGAGAAATCCCAAAATTTTAATCCTCGACGAGGCAACTTCCGCGCTTGACAACGAAACCGAACGCCAAATTCAAAAGGCAATGCAAAAACTCTCGGAAAATCGCACGACAATCACAGTTGCGCACCGTTTGGCGACTGTTCGCAATTCAAATAGGATTTTGGTACTTGAACACGGAAATATTACCGAGGAAGGCACTCACGAAGATTTAATGAATCGTCATGGCGTCTATTACAATCTCTCGACCAACGTCGCCGCTTGATTAAAAGTTTTTTCGCGAATATAATTGCTCATCGAAAGGGGGAATGCTCTTTTGAATGAGCAATTTTTTTTTGACACGGAAAATATTTTTAAAAATCTCAATCCCGAACAGAAAAAGGCGGTTACTTGCCTTGAAGGTTCTCTTTTAATTATGGCGGGCGCGGGCTCCGGCAAAACTCGCGTCTTGACTTGCAGAATTGCCAATTTGGTCGCGCAAGGCGTCTCGCCGTTCAATATTTTGGCGATAACTTTCACGAACAAAGCCGCCAACGAAATGAAATCCCGCGCAGAAAAATTAATCGGCTCTCCCGCCCAAAATATCGTCTTGAGTACTTTTCATTCCTTTTGCGCCCGACTTTTGCGCCGAGAAATTAAAATCACCGGAAAATTTAACAGCAATTTCGCGATTTTCGACGCAAGCGACTCAAAAACTCTCCTGAAACAGTGCATAAAAGAATTGGGGCTTGACGAAAAAATTTTTGACGGCATCCAAAATAAAATCTCCAACCTTAAAGATAACCTCAAAACGCCCGCGCAGTTCAAAGAGAAACTCGCTTATGACGGCAATTTTTATGAGGCAAATGTCGCGCTGATTTACGAACTTTATCAGAAAAAATTGCAGGAAAATAACGCGCTTGACTTCGACGACTTGATTTTTGAAACCGTTGAACTTTTCCGAGACTTCCCCGACGTTTTGGAAAAATATCAGGAACGTTTTAAATATATTTCTGTTGATGAATATCAGGACACGAATTTTGCACAATATGTTTTGACAAATTTGCTCGCCGCCAAATATAAAAATCTTTGCGTTGTCGGCGACGCAGATCAATCGATTTACGGCTGGCGCGGCGCGGATATGCGCAATATTTTAAATTTTGAGCGCGATTATCCCGAAGCAAGGGTTATTTTCCTTGAACAAAATTACCGCTCGACAAAAATCATTTTGAACGCCGCAAACGCCGTTATCGGCAATAATTTAGACAGAAAACCCAAAAATCTTTGGACTAAGAACGAAATCGGCGAAAAAATTCAATTTATCGACTGCGAAAATGACATTTGGGAAGCTTTAACCATTGCAAAGGAAATTAAACGGCTCGTTTTGCAAGAAAATTTTTCCTACAATGAAATTGCTTTGCTTTATCGCACAAATGCGCAGTCGCGCTTGTTTGAAGAACGATTTATGAAGTTTGAAATTCCTTATATCATTATCGGCGGGCTGAAATTTTACGACCGCAAGGAAATTAAAGATATTCTTGCTTATCTGCATGTAATTGCCAATCCCGACGACGATTTACACCTTTTGCGCATTATAAATACGCCAAAACGCGGACTCGGCTCGACAAATGTAAATCGTCTCGTCGATTTTGCGGCAAATCACGGATTTTCTATTCTGGAAGTCATTTCCGATAAAAAAATCTTCGATCAAGTTCGATTAAGCCCGAAATTTTGCGAAGGAATTAAAAGTTTCGCCGCAATGTTGGTAAGTTTTATGGAATCGGCCAAAAATCTCCCGATTGACAAGCTTATAATGACAATTTTAAATGAATCGGGCTATTTGCAGATGATTCGCGACGGAATTGAGGAAGGCAAGAAGGAAAATATTTCTCGCGAAGAAAATTTAGGTACTTTCGTCGACGGCGCAAAGGAATTTATGGAAATGAATCCGGACGCCACTTTGCAGGACTTTTTAAATCACGTCGCGTTGATAACCGACCTTGATGCGCTTGAGGACGAGGATTCTCGCGTTAAATTGATGACAATTCACGCGGCGAAAGGTTTGGAGTTCCCCGTTGTATTTTTAGTCGGCATGGAGGAAGGGATTTTTCCGCACGCGAGTTCTTTAAGCGAAGAATCGGAGCTTGAGGAAGAAAGACGCGCCTGTTACGTTGCAATTACTCGCGCCAAAAAGAAACTTTACATTTCGGCGGCGGAAGAGCGAATGTTTTTCGGGAAAATGCGACCGCAAGAAATTTCGCGTTTTATGGAAGAAATTCCCGATAATTATGTTGAATCCTTCGGTATCAGGGCAAAACCGCCGCAAAAAAAGATTTTTCAGCCGCCAAAACCGATTTACAAACCGCCGACGGCTTATCGCCCCGCGCAGACGATTATTCCCGATAAAAAACCCGCGTCGCCCGTAAATTTTAATGTCGGAGACATGATCAATCATACAAAATGGGGGCTCGGAACGATTATGTTGGTTGACGGCGACAGAATTACAGTTTCTTTCGCCAATCGCGAGATCGGAACAAAAATTTTGACTAAAAACGCTACGGCGATTAAAAAATTTTAACGGAAGGTGGCAAAAATGAACGTTGCGGAAGTCAAAGCGGAATTAATTCAACTGCGCAAAGAAATTAAGCGTCACAATAAGAAATATTACGAACTCGACGCGCCCGAAATATCGGATTACGAATACGATAAATTAATGTCGCGGCTGAAAGATTTGGAAGCGGCTTATCCCGAATTTATAACGCCGACTTCGCCGACGCAAATTGTCGGAGGTGCGGCAAGGCGCGAGGCAGGCAAAATAATCGCGCATGATGTGCCAATGCTCTCCTTGCAGGACGTTTTCAACCGCGCTGACGTGGAAAATTTTATAAACGATACGATTTCAAAGCTCGGCTCGCCGGAATTCGTCGTTGAAGAAAAAATCGACGGTTTATCGCTGGCTTTGCGCTACGAAGACGGGAAATTTATTCAGGCGATAACCCGCGGCGACGGGATTCAAGGCGAAGACGTCACGGAAAATGCGCTTGTCATTGACGACGTTGTCAAAAATCTTGTCGACGCGCCGAAATACTTTGAAATTCGCGGCGAAGTCTACATGACGCGGAAAAATTTCATCAAAGTCAACGAGCGGCAAGAAATTCTTGGTTTAAAAATTTTTGCAAATCCGAGAAACTGCGCGGCGGGCACTCTTCGCCAACTTGACAGTCGAATTGTCAAGGAGCGGCGGCTTTCAATGTTCGTTTTTAATTTGCAGAAGATTGACGGCGCGGAAATTCAAAGTCACGTCGAAGCTTATAATTTTATGGCGAAGAACGGAATAAAAATTATTCACGGCTACAAGGTTTGCAAAAATTTTGAGGAAGTTTGGCGGGCGATAGAAGAAATCGGCACGCGGCGCGAAAATCTCGACTACGACATTGACGGCGCGGTTGTCAAGGTAAATTCTTTTGCCGATAGGGAAAAACTCGGCGCGACGAGTAAATTTCCGCGCTGGGCAGTCGCTTATAAATATCCGCCGGCCGAACGCGAGACCGTTTTAAAGAAAATTGAACTGAGCGTCGGGCGAACCGGCAGAATCACTCCGACGGCGATTTTTGACGCGGTAAATCTGAACGGGACGCGAGTTGAACGCGCGACTTTGCATAATCAAGATTTTATTGACGCGCTGGACGTGAGGATTGGCGATACAATTCGCGTTTACAAGAGCGGCGAAATTATTCCGCGAGTCAGCGGCGTCGTCACTTCCAAACGCCCGGAAAATTCCGCGCCGTTTAAAATTCCCGAAATTTGTCCCGTCTGCGCTCACAAGCTCGAACGCGAGGAAAATGCCGCCGATTTTCGTTGTGTCAATCCGAATTGCCCCGCGCAGTTGGAAAATCATTTGCTGAATTTTGCGGGGCGCAACGCAATGGATATTAAAGGGCTCGGCGAAACTTCAATCCCGAAACTTATCGCCGAGAATTTTATAAAAACCGTCGCCGATATTTACAAGCTGAAAGATTTCCGCGCAGATTTAATCGCAAAAAAAATTTTCGGGCGCGAAAAGGCTACGGATAATGTTTTGGGCGCGATTGAGGAGAGCAAAAAAAATTCGCCCGCAAAACTTCTGACGGGCTTGGGGATATTCGGCGTCGGGAGCGCGGCGGCTCGCGATCTGATTCAACATTTCGGCGGCTTCGACGAACTTGCAAAGGCAACGCTTGAAGAACTTGAGCTTGTGCCCGATATCGGCGAAGTAACTGCGCGGCATGTCAAAGAATTTTTCGACGACGCCGCCAATCTCAAAATTTTGGCGGAGCTTAAAGAAATGGGCTTGACTATGGAAGCGGAGAAAAAAATTTACGACGAAAATTCTCCGATTGCGGGAAAAAGTTTCGTGCTGACAGGTAAGCTGGGAAAATTCACTCGCGACGAGGCAAGCAACCTTATCAGCGAACGCGGCGGGCTCGTCAAAGGCTCAATCAGCAAAAATACCGATTATGTTATCGTCGGCGACAAGGCGGGCTCCAAACTCACCAAGGCGCAGGAGCTTGGCATTAAAATTTTGTCGGAGGACGATTTCCAACAACTTTTGTCATAAACAAAAATCTCCGCCTGTCATAAAAACACGTTGGATTAAGAAAAAAACTTGAATCTCAAAATTAATCGTGATATATTGTCGCAAGTTTCATTATTGATTTTTTGGAGGTTTAATCGAATGGCTAAAGTTTATTATGATCAAGACGTAAATTGGGAAATTATGAACGGCAAAACTGTCGCGATTATCGGCTATGGTTCTCAAGGTCACGCGCACGCGCTCAATCTCAAGGAAAGCGGCGTTGATGTTGTCGTCGGACTTTATGAGGGCTCGAAATCCAAAGCCGTCGCCGAAAAAGCCGGCTTAAAAGTTCTCAGCGTTGTCGATGCGGTTAAAATCGCCGATATTACAATGATTCTTATCCCCGACGAGAAACAAGCGGACGTTTACAAAAATGAAATCGCGCCGAATTTAAAAAGCGGCTCGGCTCTGGCGTTCGCGCACGGCTTTAATATTCATTTTAAGCAAATTGTTCCGGCGGCTGACATTGATGTTTTCATGGTTGCGCCGAAAGGACCGGGGCATTTGGTACGCAGAACTTTCGTTGAAGGCAGCGGCGTTCCTGACGTTTTCGCGGTTGAGCAGGACGCTTCGGGGCATTGCTTTGACATTGCGCTTGCTTATGCTCGCGGCATCGGCGGCACCCGCGCAGGCGTTCTTCCAACCACTTTCAAAGAAGAGACCGAGACCGACCTTTTCGGCGAACAGTGCGTCCTTTGCGGCGGCGTAACTCATTTAATTCAAAGCGGCTTTGAAGTTTTGGTCGAGGCGGGTTATCAGCCCGAAATCGCTTACTTTGAAACTTTCCACGAAATGAAACTTATCGTCGACCTTATGTACGAAGGCGGCATGGCGAAAATGCGCAAGTCAATCAGCGACACCGCCGAATACGGCGATTATACAACCGGACCGAAAATCATTACTCCCGAAGTTCGCAAAGCTATGGAAAAGGCTTTGGAAGAAATTCAGGACGGCTCCTTTGCTCGCAACTGGCTTGTCGAAAACAGAGCAGCGGGACGTGCAAACTTCCTTGCACAGCGCAGAATTCACGCCAATCACCAAATTGAAAGAGTCGGTGCAAAACTGCGCGGCATGATGAGCTGGCTTAAAGACGGCTCCGACCTCTCAAAAGATTAATTTTATTTGCCGAAAAAATTCGCGGCTTGTGCTTGTGTGATATGTACAGGCATGAGCCGCTTTTACTTTTAGGAGAGTGATAAAAATGGGCATGACAATCAGTGAAAAAATTCTCGCCCGACATGCGGGAGTTGATTCTGTCGAGGCGGGGCAGTTGGTTATCTGCGATTTAGATTTAGTCATGGCAAACGACGTGACGGGACCGCCCTCAATCAAGGAGTTTGAAAAAATCGGACGTCCCGTTTTCGACGCGGAGAAAATCGCGCTGATTCCCGACCACTTTCAACCCGCCAAGGATATTAAAAGCGCGGACCTTGCAAAAATTATGCGCGACTTCGCCCGCAAAAATAAAATCAAACATTACTACGAACAGGGGCGCGTCGGCATTGAGCATGTTATCCTGCCGGAGTTCGGAATTGTCGCGCCCGGCATGTTGATTATCGGCGCGGATTCGCATACCTGCACTTATGGCGCAGTCAATGCCTTTTCGACGGGCGTCGGCACAACCGATTTGGCTGTCGGCTTGGCGACGGGCAAGGCGTGGTTCAAAGTCCCCGAATCGATTAACGTTCACTTGACAGGCAAGAAGCCGAAAAATATTTGCGGCAAAGATATTATCTTAACGCTGATTGGGAAAATCGGCGTCGACGGCGCACTTTATAAAGCTCTCGAATTCACCGGCGAAGGCGTCAAGGAACTTTCAATGACTGACCGCTTGACAATTTCCAATATGGCGATTGAGGCGGGAGCGAAGGCGGGAGTTTTTCCCTTCGACGAAGTTACACAACTTTACGTCTCTCGCCGCGTGAAAAAAACTTTCGAGCCCGTAACTCCCGACGCCGATGCAAAATATTCTTCAACTGTCGAAATTAATCTTAGCGAATTAAAACCTGTGGTCGCCTTGCCGCATTTGCCCGAAAACGTCAAGACTGTCGAGGAGCTCGGCGAAATTAAAATTAATCAGGTAGTTATCGGCTCTTGCACGAACGGACGCCTTGAAGATTTGGGAATTGCGGCGGGAATTCTGCGCGGGCGCAAAGTTCATCCCGACGTTCGTTGCATAATCATTCCCGGCAGTCAGGAAATTTACAAAGAGGCAATTCATTGTCATTGGATAGATATTTTTATCGACGCGGGTTGCGTAGTGAGTTGTCCGACTTGCGGACCGTGTCTTGGCGGCTACATGGGAATTTTGAGCGCGGGCGAACGTTGCGTTTCCACGACGAACAGAAATTTCCGCGGGCGTATGGGTCATGTTGACAGCGAAGTTTATCTTGCAAGTCCGTTCGTGGCGGCGGCGTCCGCGATTACCGGAAAAATTTCCACGCCTGAGGAGGTGCTTTAAATGAAGATTGAAGGAAAAGTTTGGCGTTATGGCGACAATATCGATACTGACGTTATAATTCCTGCGCGATATTTAAACACGTTCGACCCTGCCGAGTTGGCTAAACATTGCATGGTTGACATTGACGAAAACTTTGCACCAAACGTCAAGGCGGGCGACGTTATGGTTGGCGGGAAAAATTTCGGCTGCGGTTCCAGCCGCGAGCATGCTCCCGTTGCAATTAAGGCGTCGGGAATTCCCGTTGTTATCGCGGCGAGTTTCGCGAGAATTTTTTATCGCAACGGAATAAATATCGGCTTGCCGCTCCTTGAGATCGGCGACGACGTGAAAAAAATTCGCGCCAATGACGTTTTGAAAATCGACACGGCGACCGGCACAATAGAAAATTTGACGACAGGCGACACGTTTAAGGCGCAACCTTTACCGCCATTCGTGCAGGGCATTGCCGACGCGGGCGGGCTTATAAACTACATCAAAACAAAAAAATAATTTCCCTTCCGACAAATAAAAAAATCCCCATCCGATTTGGAGGGGGATAATTTTTTATCCGAAATAATCTTCAATGCCGTCGAAAATTCCTTGCGCCGCCTTTTGGACGCCCTCTCTGGAGTCGAGAAGTTTTTCTTCTTCCTTGTTGGAGATAAAGCCCAACTCAATGAGCGTGGCGGGCATGTCGGTATTTTTCACGACGTAGAAATTGCAAGGTTGAGTTCCGCGGCTGGGCGTTCCCAACTGTTCGACGAGATTTCGGCGAATACAATCGGCGAGTTTCTGCCCTCTGCCAGTGCTACTTTTGCTGTAATAATAACCGGTTGTGCCGCGAGCTTCGGGGCGGGTAAAGCTGTCTGCGTGAATTGAAATGAAGATATCCGCGCCGACTCTGTTGGCTACGTCGCAACGTGCGCCGAGTTCTTCAATATCGGAGGCTTTCGCGCCTTTTGCCGAAACTGTTCTGTCTGTCTCGCGAGTCATGACAACTTCCGCGCCTTCCGCCTCAAGCAATCGCCGAAGTTCCAAGGCAACTTTCAGCGTAACATTTTTTTCCATGACGCCTGTTGGACCGATTGCGCCCGCGTCGTTGCCGCCGTGTCCGGGGTCGATAACAATTATTTTGCCTTTGAGATCGGTAATTTCTTTTAAATCATTTTCCAATTCTTTAAACGGCGTATCGACGGTTGTTTCTTCGTCCTCTTTATCCTTAGACTTAGATGTTTTCTCCTTCTCCTTTTTTTCGCGTTCCTTTTTCTCGCGCTTTTCTTTTTCCTTTAATTCTTTTTCGCGTTCCTTTTGTTCCTTGAGTTCGCGTTCGCGCTGTTCCTTAAGTGCCTTTTCGCGTTCCTTTTTTTCTTTAAGTTCGCGTTCCTTTTTTTCTTTAAGTTCGCGTTCTTGTTTCTCTTTAAGTTCGCGTTCCTGCTTCTCTTTAAACTCGCGTTCCTGTTTCTCTTTAAGTTCGCGTTCCTGCTTCTCTTTAAGTTCGCGTTCCTG
>CAMNEX010000027.1 GCA_946536825.1 uncultured Selenomonadales bacterium
TCCATAAATCTTTTGAGAGAAACCGTACTGCCCAAAATGCCGATAAAAATTCCCGTGCCGATTAAAGCTAACGTTACGTAGTGCATGAACGGATATTGTTCGACCATTGGAAAGAAAGTGAGCGATTCATAAATTTTGGTGACCATTGCCGAATAAAAATTTTGCAGAGCAAACGCGCTGATTCCGCCGCCGATTATGCCGAGCCCGACGCCTTCCAAAAGGAACGGCCAACGAATAAACCAATCTGTCGCGCCGACGTATTTCATAATCGCAATTTCTTTTCGGCGGGCAAAAACCGTCAATCGTATCGTGTTGGAAATTATAAAAACCGTCGCGCCGAGCAAAAGAGCCATTAAAATAAGTCCGAAAAATCGCATTAAGTGCGTAAGCTCAAAAAGATTGGCGGCAACGTCTTGCCCGTATTTAACTTCGTCCACGCCGTACAGGTCTGCGATAGCCGAGGCAGTTTTTTTAACGTCGGTGGCATTATTCACCGTAACCAAAAAAGAATTCGGCAGGGGATTTGAATCTCCGAGCGCGTCCAAAATTTTTTTATTTTCACCGAGCCGCTCCCGAAATTTTTTTAACGCTTCTTCCCGCGGAACGTATTCAATCGCCGCGACGCTTTTTAAATCTCGTGTCATTCTTTCTATTTCCTTGCGTCCTTCTTCGGATAATTCGTCGTTTATGTAAACGGAAATTTGTACTTGACTTTCGAGCGACGCCGCCATTTTGTTCATATTCATAACCAAAATCAAAAAGACTCCCAGCACGAACAGCGAAACCGCAACCGTACCGATTGAGGCAAAAGTCATCCAGCGATTTCTTATCATCGATACGAGCACTTCACGGAAATAATACTCGACTGTTTGCAACTTCATTCAATCACTCCCAAAGCTAAAATCGCTTTGATTATATCACAAAATTTCTATTGGTATGAAAAATTTTTTCAACAAAAAAATGCCCTCGCGGGCTTTAGAGGGACAAATTATTTTTTGAGATTAACTTTGAGCTCGACGGTAAATTTTGTGCCTTCGCCGAGCTTTGAGGCTACGGAAATTTTTCCTTCGTGAATTTTGACGATTTCGGAGGCGATTGCAAGTCCAAGCCCGTTGCCGCCCATTTCCCGCGAGCGAGCCTTATCGACGCGGTAAAATCTCTCGAAAACCTTATCCAAATCTTCGGGCGCGATGCCGATTCCGCTATCCATGACGGCGAAAACAGCGCGTTCAAGGTTAAAATTTTCCAAACTGACGACCACGGAGCCATTTTCGGGCGTGTACTTAATCGCGTTGTCGACAAGGATAATCGCGAGCTGTTTAATCTTCTGTTCGTCGGCGTTGATAATAATTTTTTGTAAATTTTCGCCGACAAGGCGGATATTTTTTTTCTCAGCGATAGGAACCATTGTGCGGACGACCTGCTTAAGAATTTCGGACAAATCCACGCGCTGAATTTTGACTTTAAGGGCGTTGTTGTCACTGCGGGCGACCATAAGCAAATCGCTGACAAGGTTGGTCATTTTTTTGACTTCGCTTTTTAAATCTTCGAGGACTTGACGCAGGAAAGGATTTGTAATCGAAGGATCCGCCAATAAAAGTTCCGCCGAAGCCATTAAAACGGCAAGCGGCGTGCGCAATTCGTGGCTTGCGTCGGCGGCGAATTGTTTTTGTTTATCGTAAGCTTCTTTGAGCGGAATAATTGCCCTGCCCGCCATGTAGTAGCCGATAGCCGAGACGATTAACAGCGCGATAAAACCCAAAACGACTTGCGCATAAGTTGCTTTTCTCAAGCCGGAATAAAGCGCGGTGACATCTTTGCCGACATAAAGCGTTTGAACTGTATTTTCTGCGACAATTTTTTTTGAAATCATCATGACGGTAGAAAGTTGCCCGGTTTCGTTGGTGTGCTGAAAAGTTTCGACCGTGCCGTCTTCGATACTCCAATTTTCGATAACGCCAAGGACGAATTGCTCCAAACGAAAAGACGCCCTGTCAAAGCGCAAAAGTTGCTTGTCTTCGTTGAAAATGTAGAAAAACAATCGGTCGTTGACGCTTCTGTAGTAGCGATTTTCGTCGACAGCGGCGTTGGGATTTTTTAAATAAAAAATTTGCGTTTCAGCGACGCCGTTGGCAGCGTCGGTGAGTTCCTGCGCCTGTTCGGAAAACATTGACCAATTCATAGCCAGGTGCATGATTAAAATAATCAGCACCATAAAAAGTCCCATAATAAGCGCGTAGGCAAATGCAAGTTGACGCCGACTGCGCCCGAAAATTTCCATTATGCCTCCAGACGATATCCGATGCCGCGCACAGTTTTAATTGCAATGTTGCCGTCAACGTCCATGAGTTTTTTGCGCAAAATCTTCATATATGAATCAATGTTGTTGGAAGTGATATCGCGTTCGAGTCCCCAAATTCTGTCCAAAATAATATCGCGGGGCACGACGACGCCGAGATTTTGCGCGAGCAGGTCGAAAATCTGAAATTCACGCGGCGAAAGCTGAATAACTTGATCTTTCTTCATTAAAACTTTTGTCGTGCGGTTGAGCGTGAATTCCCCGATTTCGATAACTTCCTGCTGAATTTTTTGCGTGGAACGTCTGCCGAGCGCGCGGAGGCGGGCTAAAAGTTCGTCGAATTCAAAAGGCTTAACCAAATAATCGTCCGCGCCGGCGTCGAGTCCCAAAACGCGGTCTTCGACAGTATCTTTGGCAGTTAGCATGATAATTGCGCGTTCGTAACCTGCCTCGCGCAGTTGCTTGCAAGCGTCGAGCCCCGAAACGTTGGGCATCATCCAATCGAGAATCAGAATATCATATTCCGAGTACATCGCGTATTCAAAAATGTCCGCGCCGTTTGTAATCCACTCAACATTGAATTTATTTTGGGCGAGCATGTACTCAATCAATTTGCCGAGGCGGCTGTCGTCTTCGGCGAGCAGAATTCTCATCATCTGTCGATCACTCCCGAAAAAATTTTTCATGATTATAACAGGAAACTTCAAAATAGGGAAGTATAACTAATTCCCTAAATAATGGCTGAAATTTCCAATCGTTAAATCGGGGAAAAACTTTTGAAGTTCGCTTAGAAAATTTTTTGCGCCGAGAAAATTTTTATCGGGCGGCATGATTTTAAAAAATTCGTCGGGGTCGTAATTCAAATTGCGCACTTGAATCATTTGCGCGGGCAATTCTTCCAAAAAATTTTTCCACGCGGTAAATTCTGTAATTCTGTCGTTAAAGCCCGGCATGTAAAGCAAATTCAGCGAGACATGAACATTTTTATCAAGTGCGTAGCGGATAGAATTTTTCACGGCGTCGAGTTTGTAACCTGCGCGGTAATATTTTTGATAATTATCGGGATTCGCGCTGATAATCGAAACGCGCATTGAATTTAAGCCCGCGTCGACAATTTTTTTTATTCCGGCGGTGTAGCCCGCGTTGGTGTTGATATTAATTTGCCCGCGAGAAGTTTTTTCGCGGATTTTTTTTATCGCCGCGCAGATATTTTCCGCTTGCAAACTCGGTTCGCCCTCGCAACCTTGTCCGAAACTGATGATTGCGTCTTTGGCGTGATTCAAATGATAAATTCCGACGTCGGCAATTTCCTCGACGGTCGGGACGAAATTTATTCGACTTTGCGGACTCGGACAACATTCGGCGGCTTGCAAAGAGATACAGCCTAAGCAATTCGCGTTGCAAATCGGCGAAGTCGGAACGCCGCATTCCCAACGCCGATAAAATAAATTCTGCGCGGTCAAACAATGCCACTCAAGCGAACAATTCGCAACCTGCGCAACGATTCGATTGTTCGGGAGATCTTTTTTGACGCGGCGAATAAATTTTTTTAAATTCGGCGTGTTGTAATGTTGAGGATCCCATTTAAAATTTTCGTCGGTGTAAAGCGCGGCGGCGTGAAGTTCATTTTTATACAAAACGACGGCGGTATAACCGTAAAGCGGCAAAATTTTAGCTTTGGGAGTTTTTTTGAAGGCGGGCAAATGCGTCCGCGTGTAACCTTGCGGCAAAATCGCCGAGACCGCCCGACCTTTCAGCGGAATAAATTCTCCGCGCCGAAATCCTATTGCTTTTCTGTCGGGCAGGAACATTAAATCTGCCGAGTCGGGGAGCTTGATTAAATTTTCGGGCTTGAGCTTAAAAAAAATATCTCCGACCCGCCCAACTCCCTCCGCGTCGGGTACGTCGAAAATATTTCCGCGTTCGTCAGCTATTAAAGCTGATATTTGATTCTTCATTGGCTTTTTTCCTCTTGGGATTGAATTTATTCATGGCTTGATTAATTCCCTCGCTGAAAATGCACAGGACGGCCGGGACGAGTTCTTCAAGCGCGGCAGAAATTTTATCGGCGTCCTCTTGAGCGAACGGGCTTAAAACATGGTGATTGACAGTCCAATTTTTTGGCGGGCGACCGACGCCGATTCTTACACGCGGGAAATTTTGTTCGCCGCCGAGATGTTGAATAATCGATTCAATGCCGTGATGACCGCCGCCGGAGCCTTTCGGGCGAAGTCTTATCGTTCCGAGCGGCAAATCCATATCGTCATGTGCGACGACGAGATTTTGAACGTCGATTTTATAAAAATTCACAATCGGAGCGACCGCCTCGCCACTCAAGTTCATAAAAGTTTGCGGCTTAACGATTAAAATTTTTTCTCCGTCAAAAAAACTTTCGGCGACGAGCGCATTAAATTTTTCGCGCCACTCGGACGCAGAAATTTTTTCAGCGAGTTTATCGGCAAGCATAAATCCGACATTGTGTTTGGTTGCGGCGTATTCGGGCGTTGGGTTGCCCAATCCGACAAAAATTTTCATATATTTGCCTCCAAGAATTTAAAAATTTTATCGAAATAAGCGGCGGGATTTTTATTTTTTGCGTCGGCATGACCCGCGCCCGTAACGACAAATTTTTCTTTAGGCGCGGCGGCTTTATCGTAAAGTCTCCCCAACATTTCAAAGGGAACCAGTCCGTCGGCGTCGCCGTGAATAAAAAGCACGGGCACTTTGATTTTATCAACGCAGTCAAGCGGCGCGGCGTCGGAGATTTTTACGCCGGTTTTTATTTTACAAACAATATCCGCGCAGGGCATGGCGGGATATTCGGGAAGATTAAAAATTTTTTCCAGTTGCGCGGTGAACATTTCGTAAGCACTCGTGTAACCGCAATCCTCGACGACCGCAACCAAATTTTTCGGCTCAAGCGCGGCAGTCATCAAAACCGTAGCGGCTCCCATTGAAACGCCGTGCAAGATAATTTTTGCGTTGGGATTTTCCGCCAAAATTTTTTCCGCCCAATCGAAAACGTCACGACTTTCAAGCGCGCCCATTGTAATAAATTTCCCTTCGCTTTTGCCCGCCGCCCGCAAATCGGGAATCAAAACATTCCAACCGTGTTTAAGATATTCTTCGGCATAATCGTAGGCAAAAGTGCCGTCGCGCCCGTAGCCGTGAATCAAAATTGCCCAGCGGTTTGAACTTTCCGCGGGAGAAAATTTTTCCGCGTGAAATTTAAGTCCGTCAAAACTTTCGAGAGTCCAAATTTCTGAAGGGAAATTCGGCGCGGGCGGAGCTTTTAAATTCGGGTCGGCGATATTGGCGCAAGCCGCCGGCGGCGATAAATCTTCTCCGCGTTTCAAGGCAAAATCTACAAAATAATTTCCGACAAAATATCCCGCGCAGATTAAAAAAATTATCGCGACGACAAAAATTTTCTTCATGACAAGCCTCCACTAAAAATTTTTATGACGGAGCCCGTAGAAATTTTTTTGCTGAAATTATTTATAAAATTTTCTCCCGAACAATGACACGGGAGAATTTTTTTTACGCCAAAATTTTTCAGCTCGGCAAGCGTCTTGTCGATTCTTTCTTGAGACGCGCCCGCCAAATGAAAACCGCCGACAACGGAATAAATTGGAAGAGAAAATTTTTCGCGGACGTCGGCAATGATATTTAAAATGCCCGGATGAGCGCAAGCCGTCACTATCGCGAGCCCGTCGCCTTCGCGCAGAACTAAAATTATTTCGTCAGAAAAGTCGTCGGGGATTTTTTTTTCGCCGCGCAGAAATTTTGTCGGAATAGTTTCAAAGTCGTAGCGACGCTTAAAATTCCCGACAAGCCAAGAATTTTCGTCGATTTTTAAAACATCGTGGCAAATTTCCTGCTCAATGCCCCGCGCAGTCAAGAAATTTTTGTCGAAGCCGCAACCGCGATAAATTTCGTTGGAAAATTTTTCTTCCCAAAAGTTTTCTCCCGTGAAAACCTTTTTAATCGGCGCGAAATCCAAAAGTTTCGGGAAGCCGCCCGCGTGATCGTAATGCGAATGGCTCAGCGCGACGAAATTTATTTCCGATAAATCAACACCGAGAGTTTTTGCATTGAGAAAAGCCGCGCCCGTGTGACCGCAGTCGAAAATAAATTTTGTGTGTTCGGTCTCGATAAAAAAGCTCAAGCCGTGTTCGCAAATCAGCGGCGAGTCGGCAGGTTTGGTATTCTCGATTAAAATTTTTAAAGTCGTCAATTCAATCACCCCGAAATAATTTTAATAAATCCGCGCAAAATTTCAATCGCCTATTCCCTTACGAAAAATTTTTGTTATAATCAATGCACAAAGTATACAAAAATTTTTTTCGGAGGATTTTTAATCATGAACGAAAACCACGCTGAAATTTTCCGCATGCCAAAAATTTTTCCGCTGAACGAAGTCGCTCTGCGCGAAGTCATAAAAAAATATCCGACGCCGTTTCACATCTACGACGAAAAAAAAATCCGCGAGAATTTTCGCAAGTTGCGCGAGGCATTTTCATGGGCTCCCGATTTTCGCGAACATTTTGCGGTTAAGGCGACGCCAAATCCTTATATCGTGGAGGTTATGTCTCGTGACGGCGCGGGCACCGATTGCAGCTCGATTGCGGAACTTTTTATCAGCGAGGCGGCGGGGGTTGTCGGAGAAAAAATTATTCTGACTTCAAACGACACGCCCGCCGAAGAATTTCGCAAGGCTTTGGAATTGGGCGCGATTATAAATCTTGACGATATAACGCACATTGATTTTTTGGAGAAAAATGCGCGGTTGCCCGAAATAATTTCCTTCCGCTACAATCCCGCCGATATCATGAACGACGGCAACGACATAATCGGGCGTCCCGCCGAGGCGAAATACGGCTTAACCCGCGAGCAGATTTTTGCGGCGTATAAAATTTGTCTCGACAAGGGAATTAAACGCTTCGGCTTGCACACAATGATTGCCTCTAACGAAAGAAAATCTTCCACGTTTATTTACACGGCGCGGATTATGTTTGAACTCGCCGCGAAGATTAAAAATCAGCTTGGAATAAATTTTGAGTTTATAAATTTGGGCGGCGGGATTGGCATACCTTACAGCCCCGACGAATTGCCGGTTGATTTGAAAATGATCGGCGACGGGATTAAAAAAGTTTTTTATGAAATTTTGGTTCCGAACGGTTTGGGCAATGTTCGCCTTGCAATGGAAAGCGGACGCGCCATGACGGGTTCGGCGGGCTGGCTCGTTTCGACAGTTTTGCATAAAAAAAATACCTATAAAAATTACGTCGGACTTGATTCTTGCATGTCGGATTTAATGAGACCCGCGCTTTACGACGCGTATCACCACATAACGATTTTGGGCAAAGAGGACGCACCTTGCGACGAAATTTACGACGTGACAGGCTCGCTTTGCGAAAACAACGACAAGTTCGCTATCGACCGCCGCCTCCCGAAAATCGACGTGGGAGATATTTTGATTATTCACGACACGGGCGCACACGGTCACGCAATGGGCTTTAATTACAACGGCAAGCTAAGGAGCGCGGAACTTCTGATTCGGGAAAATGGCGCAGTTGAAATGATTCGTCGCGCCGAAACGCTGAACGATTATTTTGCAACGCTGAACTTTCCCGACGCCCGCTTCAAGATAAAGACCAAATAAAAAAAATTTTTCCCGCTCAATATCGGCGGGATTTTTTTATTGGAAAATAAATTTGGCGGGGATTTTATTTTCGATTAAAAATTTTTCGGCTGAATCCCTGCCGAGGACAAAAGCGGCGGTACTCAAAATATCGGCGACGGTCGCGCAATTTTTTTGCGAGCCTTCAACAACGACGCTCACGGAAGAAATTTCACTCGCGGCGGGCGCGCAAGTTTTCGGGTCGATTATGTGGGAATAGCGGCGGTTGTTGGCGATAAAAAATTTTTCGTAATCGCCCGAAGTCGACAGCGCGGAATTTTCAAGTTCGATAATCGCGGTGAGTTCATTTTCTGCGCGGGAATTTTTTATTCCGATTTTTTTCTTGCCGACGGCAAAAATTGTACTTGTGCCGAAATCAATCAAGCCGTTCTGAATTTTTTTCTCGGCGAAAATTTTTCGGACGAGATCAACGCCGTAACCTTTGGCGACGCCGCCCAAATTAATTTTCATTCCGCGCAGGTCAAGGCGAGCCGCGCCGTTTTGCAAGTGCAAATGTTCAAAGCCGACAAAATTTTTCACGGCAGAAATTTCTTCTTCGGTCGGGACGCGAGGATTTTCCGTGCCGATATTCCACAGCTCAACCGCCGCGCCGCAAGTCACGTCAAAAGCTCCGCCTGTACGTTCGGAAAAAATCTGCGCGGTTTGAAGAATTTTATAAACATCGGGAGAAATTTTTACGAAGTCGCCATTACCGGCGGCGACCTCGATTTTTTTCACGTCGGATAAAATATTTTTCTCCAGCTCGGCGACGGCTTTAAAACTTTCGTCGACGGCGGCTTGAGAATTTTTTCCTTCCGCCTTGAGCGTGACGACCGTCCCCATTAAAATTTCACTGCGCTCGTAATTCGCCGCGCCGCAACCCGATATTAAAATCGCCGTCATAAAAATAATCGCAAGAAATTTTTTCATAATCCCTCCGAAAATATTCCGCAACTTCCGAACGTATTATATAATCGCGCCGAAATTTTTAAAATAGCAGGTGATTAATTTGCGGCGATTGACGACGGACGCAATTTTTATTTCATTGTCGCTGATTTTATTTTTGGTCGAAAGTTTAATGCCGCAACTTTTATTGCCGCCGGGCGCGAAATTCGGCTTGGCAAATGTCGTGACACTCGCCGCGCTGTATATCTTGTCGGAAGTCGACGCGCTGATAATTTTATTGGCGCGGATTTTTTTATCGGGAATATTTGCCGGCTCGCCGACAGTGATTCTTTTCAGTTTAAGCGGCGGGCTTTTGAGTTTGGCGGCAATGGTTTTACTAAAGCGCACAGAAAAATTTTCAATCGTCGGGATAAGCGCGGCGGGCGGATTTTTTCACAACCTCGGACAAATTTTTGCGGCGATATTTTTCATGAGCAGTCAAAAAATTTTCTTATACCTGCCGATTCTCGGATTGTGCGGAATTTTTATCGGGCTGTTAATCGGCCTGCTTTCGCGTGAAATGATTGGGCGACTGCAAAAAATATTAGGCGGCAAAAAGGAAATTTACAAGACGCGGGGAATATAAAAGCAATGGAGGTTGAAAGGCTTTGGGAAGTGCGGAGCTTGACGAATTTATTGAGCGGGTAAACGAACGAACGGATATTTATTCCGTTGTATCGCGCTATGTGACGCTCACTCAAAAGAGCGGGCGATATTGGGGACGCTGTCCTTTCCATAACGAAAAAACCGCTTCGTTCAGCGTCAGCCCCGACAAAGGACTTTTTTATTGCTTCGGTTGTCACGCGGGCGGCAATGCTTTTAAATTTCTTTCGCTCATTGAAAACATAACTTATTTTGAGGCAGTTAAACTCCAGGCTCAGCGATTGGGCATGGATCTTCCCACAAGGAAATATTCCCCCGAAGAAGAACGCCGACGCCATGAAGAAAAATCTTTGTTCAAAATAAATGAATTCGCGCAGGATTTTTATCATGAATGTTTAATCAAAACGGCTCGCGGCGAAGTCGGCAGGAAATATCTTGCGGCGCGGGGAATAACGGCTCAAACTGTCGAAACTTTCAAGCTCGGCTACGCCCCGGACGATTGGGACAATCTCTTGTCGAATCTCACGCGGCGAGGATTTTCTCCCGAACATATAGAAAAAGTCGGATTGATTGTGCGCCGAAAAAATTCTTCCGGTTTTTTCGACAGGTTTCGCGGGCGTGTGATGATCCCGATTAACGATATTTTCGGACACACAGTCGGCTTCGGCGGACGAATTTTAAAAGCCGAAGACGAATCCAATCCAAAATACCTTAACACGCCGGAAACAGTGCTTTTCAACAAGCGCAAGTTGCTTTTCGGGCTGGATAAATCAAATCGGGCGATAAGTACGGCGGGCGCGGCAATCGTCGTGGAAGGTTACATGGACGCAATTTCACTTTTCAGCGCGGGAATAAAAAATGTCGTCGCGACGCTCGGTACAGCTTTCACGCCCGAACATGTGAAATTAATTCTGCGCTACGCCCGAAAAATTATTTTCTGTTACGACAGCGACGAGGCAGGACAAAAAGCGACGCTAAGAGCCTTGCCGATTGTACAGGCGGCGGGCGCGGAAGTTTTTATCGTCAAAGTTCCCGACGGCAAAGACCCCGACGAATTTATCCGCAAACACGGCAAGGAAAATTTCGATAAGCTTATAGAAAATGCGGAGACGCTGATTGATTATCGCATGAAATACGTCATTGCCCGCGCAGATTTAAATTCGATTGGCGGCAAAAAAGCGGCGTTGCAGGAGATTTTGCCCGTCGTCGTAAAGATTCAAGATAAAGTCATTCGCAACGAATACGAAAAAAAAATTGCGGCGGCACTTCTCTTGGACGAACAACTTGTGGGCGAAGAATGGAGAAAATTTTCTTTAAACAATCCGAGCGCGGATACCGAAAAAAAATTGCCCGCCGTTAAACAAAAAATTCCGGTCAACGATGCGGAGCTGTTAATCAAGGAGGCATTTGAAACAATTCTGCGAATGATTTGGCATGACGGCGATACCCTCGATTATATTTCGGTAATGTTGCCGCGAGAAATTTTTTCTCAAGTACATCAAGAAATACTCAGCCGACTGGAAATTTGCAGGGAAGAAGGCAGGCGGCTCGACCAAATGAGCGCGACAAAGGAATTGAGCGAAGAGGCAAATGCGGAACTCTCACGGATATTAATGAAAGGCGCAAATAATCCTCGTGATACGGAAATCGGTTTTTTTAATGACGCGGTCGGCATTTTGCGGCGAGCTGTGCTTGAAAAAAAATATAAGACACTTCTGGCTCAGGCTGATGAATATAAGGTGAGTGACAAAGAAACTTACAGAAAAAAAGTTCAGGAGTCACTCAAGATTAAACGAGAAATCGACAAATTGAAAGTTGATTAAAAATGCAAAAGGCATTTGAAAGGAGGCTGCGATATGACAGGAGAAGATAAAACTGTCGAGCCGACCGTTAAAGGCGGGAGCGGCAGCCTGTCGGTAAATAAGAAAAATAATTCCGCTCACAAGAAATCCGAAGAAAGCAGTGCGGATTTAATGCAGAAAACCGCCAGAAGTCGCACGTCAAAAATCATTTCACTTTTAACGTTAAGGTGCAAGCAAACGGGCGGTAAGCTCACGTGGGGCGACTTGGATAAAATTCTTCAAAACCAAGGCGTAGAAAATGATACGGAAGAAATTGACGAGATTTTGAGTATCTGCGAACGCGAGGGCATAGAAATAATCAACGAGGACAACGACCTTGACGATGTAAGCGCGGCAAATGACACTGGCGACGCCGATTTGCCCAATGAAACTTTATCTACAGAACAAGATGACTTGCTTAATTCCGCCGAGCCGTCCGAAAATTCCGTAGACGAAGATGTTGAGGCAGTCAAAACTCCCCTTGAAGTCGATTTGAATATCCCCGACAGCGTTTCAATCGACGACCCCGTCCGCATGTACTTAAAAGAAATCGGGCGCGTGCCGCTCCTTACGGCGGAGGAAGAAAAAGAACTCGCAATGCGCATGGAATCGGAGGACGAAGTCGAACACTCCGAAGCGCAAAAACAACTCGCCGAAGCCAATCTCCGCTTGGTAGTTTCAATCGCCAAAAGATATGTCGGGCGCGGAATGCTTTTCTTGGATTTAATTCAGGAAGGCAACCTCGGCTTGATTAAAGCGGTGGAAAAATTCGACTATCACAAGGGATATAAATTTTCGACTTACGCGACGTGGTGGATTCGTCAAGCGATAACGCGGGCAATAGCGGATCAGGCGCGGACGATAAGAATTCCCGTGCACATGGTCGAGACGATTAACAAATTGATTCGAGTTTCGCGCAACCTTCTGCAGAAAAACGGACGCGAGCCGACTGACGAAGAAATTGCCGAAGAAATGGAAGTTCCCGTCGAGCGCGTTCGCGAAATTAAAAAAATCGCTCAAGAGCCTGTCTCATTGGAAACGCCGGTTGGCGAAGAAGACGATTCGCATTTGGGAGATTTTATCGAGGACCAGGACGCGCCCGCACCCGCCGACGCCGCGTCGTTCATGCTTTTGAAGGAGCAACTTGAAGACGTTTTAGGCACTTTAACCGAACGCGAAAAAAATGTTCTGCGCTTGAGATTCGGACTTGAGGACGGCAGAGCAAGAACTCTTGAGGAAGTCGGGAAAAGTTTCAACGTCACTCGCGAAAGAATCAGACAGATTGAGGCTAAGGCGTTGCGCAAACTTCGTCACCCCGCCCGCTCAAAGAAACTTAAAGATTTTCTGGATTAAAATCACAGGGAGCCGAAAATTTTTGGCGGCTCCTTTTTCATTGGAGGAATTAAAATGGAATATAAATCGGGATTCGTCGCGATAATCGGGCGTCCGAATGTCGGCAAGTCGACGCTCATCAACAAAATCATCGGGCAAAAAATCGCAATCACGTCCGATAAGCCGCAAACAACGCGCAGCAGAATTCAATGCATTTTGACGCAGGACGACGCGCAGATAATTTTTTTGGACACGCCGGGAATTCATAAGCCGAAATTCAAACTCGGCGAATACATGCTAAAAGCGGCGGAAGGAACGCTTAAAGAAGTCGACGCGATTTTTTTTGTAATCGACGCGACGGAAAAATTTGGCGGCGGAGAAAAATACATTTTGGAAAGATTGAACACGACGACAAAGCCCGTGATTTTGGTTGTGAATAAAGTTGACTTGATTGAGCGCGAAAAAATTTTGCCGATAATCGCGGAATACTCCGAGCGAAGAAATTTTGCGGCAGTCGTCCCGATAAGCGCGACGGAAGGCACAAATATCGACGCACTGATTGCTGAAGCGAAAAAATTTTTGCCGGAAGGCGTGCAATATTATCCTTCGGAAATGGTAACCGACCAGCCCGAACGCTTGATAATCGCCGAATTGATTCGCGAAAAAATTTTACACGCGACACAGGACGAAGTCCCGCACGCAATCGCCGTTGACTTGGAGGAATTGACGCCGCGGGAAAACGGCACGATTTTTATCCGAGCAACAATTTACGTCGAGCGCGATTCGCAGAAAGGAATTTTAATCGGCAAAGGCGGCGCAATGTTAAAAAATGTCGGCAAGGAGGCGCGTCCGGAAATTGAAATGTTACTCGGCGCGAAAATTTTTTTAGACTTATGGGTCAAAGTGAAACGCGATTGGCGAAATTCAATCGGCGCGTTGCAAAGTTTCGGGCTGAAAGATTTTTAAAAAAACTTGTTCCCGTTCCCTAATCCCCGGTCTCTAATCGGCAGGGATTTATTTTTTTGCGTTGAATAGTTGAAAAAAATTTTTAAGACAGTATAAGCCAACGGAGGCGATTTAATTTGAGAGCTGAAGGAGTTTTTTCAACGGTCGGAACTAAATTCGACCCCTTGACGGGGCTTTATAATCGCGATGCCTTTTACACCGAGGCGCAACTGATTATGGGCGCAAGATATAACACAAAATATTCTATCGTCTGCATGGATATAAGCTGTTTCAAAATCATAAACGATTTATTCCACGTGGAAACCGGCAATGTAATTTTGCGTGCGGCGGGCGAATATCTCAAGGAGGCACTCAATCCGCGAACTACGCTAAGTTGCCGCGCCGACGCTGACCATTTTATCTTGTGCATACCGACCGAAGAACTTGACATTGAAAAAATTATCAAGGAACTTGACCAAAAAATTAATTCACTGCATATTAGCCACAACATTTTATTTTTCGCGGGCATTTACCCTGTCGACAATGCAAATTTGCCTATCCACCAAATGTGCGACCGAGCCGGCATGGCACTTCGCCGAATCAAAGGAAGTTACCTGACGCGCTACGCTTACTACGATTCAAAAATGCGTGACCAAATGATTGAGGAATTGCTCATAACCAGCAACTTGGAAATCGCGCTTATGGAGCACCAATTTACAATTTTCCTTCAACCGATTTTCGATCCGAAAAAAAATACCGTCATAAGTGCGGAAGCTCTCGTCCGTTGGTTCCACCCCGTTCACGGAATGGTGTCGCCCGGAAAATTTGTTCCTGTCTGTGAACGCAACGGCTTTATCGTCCGCCTTGACCGCTTTGTTTGGGAAGAGGCTTGCCGACTCCAACGCAAGCGACTCGACGAAGGCAAACCGATTGTCCCCATTTCCGTGAACTTGTCGCGCTTAAATTTCTACAGTCTCGACCTGGCAGAATTCCTTTCCCTGCTGTTGGAAAAATACGAGTTGGAGCCGTGGATGTTGAAATTGGAAGTCACCGAGAGCGCGTACACCGACAATCAGGTACAACTTTTGGATATGATTTCAACGTTTAAAAAATTGGGCTTTTCGGTTCTTATGGACGACTTCGGGTCGGGCTATTCGTCGCTGAACATGCTAAAAGATATGCCGCTCGACACGATAAAAGTTGACATGGCGTTTATTCGTCAACTTGAAAAATCACAGCGCGTCGCGGTGATTTTAAAATTCATAGCGGAATTAACAAGCGCGTTGGGCATGAGTACGGTTGTTGAGGGCGTCGAAACTCAATTTCAAGCGGATTACGTCGCGAGCTTGGGCGATGTCGCAATTCAAGGATATTATTTCTCGCGACCCTTGCCGATTAAAGACTACGAAAAACTTTTAGATAAATATCTTTTAAACAAGGAGGACGATAAAAATGCCGTTAATTAAGAAAGAAATTTCGGGTGAGTCCGCAATTTGGACTTTGCGCAACACAAAGGGCAACGAGCTCAAAGTTACTGACCTTGGAGCGCGTGTCGTGTCAATGCGTTTCCGCGACAAGAATTTTAAAAATCGTGTCATGCTCAATGACGACGCGGCGGGCTTTGTGCTCGTCGACGGCGGCGCGGATTTCGCGAAAATTCTTTGGAAAAGCGAACAGTTTATCGAGGGCGTGAAATTTTCTGCCGAGCTTAACGGGAAAAGCGTTGCCGTGACTTACAGCCTTTCAAACGACAACGAGATCAGCATTAAGTACGAAGCGGCGGGCGCGGAAGATATTTCTGCGCAAATGATTTTCAGCGCGGAGGCTCTTCCCGACGTTGACTTCCGAGCTTGCCAAAAGGGTGCGGCTTGGGAAAAAATTTCCGCCGAAAAAAGTTATCCCGTTACCGAACCCGCCGAAGTCGAAATGGAGCTCGGCATGTTCGGCTACGACCCCGGTTGCCCGATTGATTATCTCAACGCGGGTTTGAAAAATGCGGCCAATCTTTTCTCCGACGAGGCGCAGATTGAAGTTATCGTTTACGCGACGCAGGATAAAATTCACGCCAAAGCAATCGAAGGCGGCTTTGCGATTAAGACAAGCGGTTCAGCGGCGGCGGACGGGAAAATTCAATCGCAGACAGTCTACATGATTAAAAATCGCAAGTGACTTTTGGGAGCTGATTTTTTGAATATCCACGAATATCAAAGCAAAGCAATTCTGCGCGGCTACGGTGTCAACGTTCCGGACGGCGGCGCGGCTTTCAGTGTTGAAGAGGCTGTTAAACAGGCGCAAACTCTCGGTTCGGACGTGATTGTTGTAAAGGCGCAAATACACGCGGGCGGGCGCGGCAAGGCGGGCGGCGTTAAACTCGCTCACAATCTGGACGAAGTTCGCAAATACGCGGAAGAACTTTTAGGCAAAAAGCTCGTCACTCACCAGACAGGTCCGGAAGGTAAAGTCGTCAGGCGTCTGCTGATTGAGGCGGGCTCGAATATCAAGAAAGAATATTATTTGAGTTTCGTCGTTGACAGGCAGACGGCTCGCGTCGTGATGATGGGCTCGGAAGAAGGCGGCGTCGAAATTGAAAAAGTTGCAGCCGAATCGCCCGAAAAAATTTTTAAAGAGTACATTGACTCCGCAGTGGGACTCGCGCCCTTTCAAGCGACGCGCCTGGCTTATAAAATGAATTTCCCAAAAGAAGTTATTCGCAAAGTTACAAAGCTCATGATTAATTTGCACGGAGCTTTTGTCAAAAAAGATTGTTCGCTTGCCGAAATTAATCCGCTGGTTGTCACGGAGGAAAATGACGTTATCGCACTCGACGCCAAATTAAATTTCGACGACAGCGCGCTTTATCGTCACCCCGATATTGAATCCATGCGCGACGAGACCGAAGAAGATCCGAAAGAACTTCACGCGGCGAAACTTGGCTTAAATTACGTAAACCTCGGCGGCAACGTTGCTTGCATGGTAAACGGCGCGGGTTTGGCAATGGCGACTGTCGATATTTTAAAACACTTCGGCGGCGAGCCGGCAAATTTCCTTGATGTCGGCGGCGACTCCACGCCCGAAAAAATCGCCGAGGCTTTCCAAATTATGTTGGAAGGCGGGCAAGCTAAAGGAATTTTTGTAAACATTTTCGGCGGAATTAACAAATGCGATCTTGTGGCGCAAGGCATTGTCGACGCCGCAAAAATTATTTCGTCTGACGGTAAATCCCTTCCCGTACCGGTCGTCGTGCGCCTTGAAGGTACCAACGTCGAGCGCGGCAGAGAAATCCTCAAAGAATCGCCGATTGCCAACGTCATTATGGCGGAAACTATGGAAGGCGGCGCGGAAGAAATTGTTCGTCTCGTCAAGTCGG
>CAMNEX010000028.1 GCA_946536825.1 uncultured Selenomonadales bacterium
CTCGACTCAAAAAGAATGTTGCCGCCGAGATTTTTTGCCTGCCACGCCGCAGAAATTTTTTTTCGGACAAAGTCAACCTTTTCTTCGGGCGTATCGTTCAGGATTATAAAAAATTGGTCGCGTCCGTACTGCGTGACGCAATCGCTACGCCGCAAAATTTTTATCAACATTTCCAAAAAATCTTCCCGCACCTCGTCGTTATCGGTTTCAAACGTCAGCGTCAAAAAATTTATCGGCATATGAAGATTTTCATTTAGCCGCGCCTCGAATTGATACAGCGTCTTAAATTTTTCAAAGTCGACGTAATACGCGCCCGACTCGTAATTGCGTTCCCTCAAAATCATTTGCATTTGCGAAATATTTTTACGCTCCGCAGAATCAGAAGAATTATCCTCGCCGAAAAAAGCGCAACCGTGTTTGCCGTGGTGCTTGACTTTGTAAAGCGATTTATCCGCCTTTGCCGTCAACATTGAGAAATCTCTGCCCTCGTTCGGGACGAAGACCGCTCCAATCGACGTGCCCAGCGGAATATTCATATCCTCGCCCATGAAATTTTTCGCCGAGATTATCAGCTGATGATTCAGGAAAAATGCCTTGTTGAAAATAATTTTTTCGTCGTGAACGTTTCGGCAAAATACAATGAATTCGTCACCGCCGATTCTGCCTGCCGTGTCGGTAGAACGAATCATACCCTTAATCAGCTCGGCGAAGGCGATTAAAATTTTGTCGCCCATTGCGTGTCCGTAAAAATCATTGACGAGTTTAAAATTGTCCAGGTCAAGCAACATTAAAACGCCTTGAGCCGTCGCGCAGAGTTTAGAAATTTCTTTCTGCGCGGCGGTTTTATTCAGAAGTCCCGTCATTAAATCCAAAGTTGCCGCCTCGGTCAAGCCCTGAATTTTATCCAGGTTATCCAAAATTTTTTTCACGCGCCGGAGCAAAACATCGGCTTTAAGCGGCTTGCGAATGTAATCCAACGCGCCTATTGCAAAACCTTTGCTCTCGCTTTCGTCGCTTTCGTCGGAGGTCATGAACATTATCGGGACGGGCTCCGAACTTTTTTCCTGTAAAATTCTGTGCAATTCGTAGCCGTCGATTTCCGGCATGAGTAAATCCGATAAGATTAAATCGGGCTTTTCTCTCTGAAAAAGTTCTATTGCCTCCGCGCCTGAACCCGCGCAGATTATTTCGTATTCTTTGGATAAAATTTTTGACGCAATTTTTAACATGATTCGTTCGTCGTCGACAATCAATATCTTAGGCATGATAGACCTCCAACCACTCTTTTAATTCCTCGCGAATTTTTTTATAACTTTGAATCAAATCGGCGTGATTCTTTTTCAACGCGGAAATATTTCCGTCCCGTGCTGAAAATTCCTGCGCCTTTGCTTTCTCGCTCAACTCAACCGCGCCGATTACTTGCGACGTACTTTTCAGCGCGTGCGCCGATATTCTGTAGCCGTTCCAATCTTCCGCCGCAAAATATTTTTCAAGTTCGGCGGTTTTGTCGCCCGCTATGAATTCCTCGACCATTTCCGCAAAAAATTCTTCGCTGTCCATGCAATTTGCCAACGCCGTTTTTAAATCTATCGTCGGACAAATTTTTTTCAGCTCCAAAAATTTATCTTCGACGTCTTCTTCGGGCTTGAGCCAACGTTTTAATTCCTCACGAATTTTTTTATAACTTTGAATCAAATCGGCGTGATTTTTTTTCAACGCGGAAATATTTCCGTCCCGTGCTGAAAATTCCTGCGCCTTTGCTTTCTCGCTCAACTCAACCGCGCCGATTACTTGCGACGTACTTTTCAGCGCGTGCGCCGATATTCTGTAGCCGTTCCAATCTTCCGCCGCAAAATATTTTTCAAGTTCGGCGGTTTTGTCGCCCGCTATGAATTCCTCGACCATTTCCGCAAAAAATTCTTCGCTGTCCATGCAATTTGCCAACGCCGTTTTTAAATCTATCGTCGGACAAATTTTTTTCAGCTCCAAAAATTTATCTTCGACGTCTTCTTCGGGCTTCTCGACCTGCGCGGGCGAAGAAATTTCATCGTCGTCACTTTGGATAATTTCGGGCGGCAAATACTTCGCGAGAATATTTTCAAGCGCGTTGACATCAATCGGCTTTGAAAGATAATCATCGAAACCTTTGGCGATATACCTTTCCCGCGCTCCGGATATCGCGTTGGCAGTCAGGACGATAATTTTTGTCTCGGCGGGCAGATTCATTTTCTTTAGCCGCTTGAGCGTTTCGACGCCGTCCATTTCCGGCATCATATGATCTAAAAAAATTATGTGGTAGAAATATTTTTTGGCGAACTGCAAACATTTTTCTCCACTGTCAGCAATGTCGGGCACAATTAAATTTCGCTTGAGCAAACCGTTTATGACTTTTAAATTCATGCTTGTATCGTCGACCGCCAAAATTCTCGCGCCCGGAGCTTTAATAAATTTCGTCTCGATGCGCTTGAATTTCCGTTCGTTATGGTGTTCGCCGTAAATCCCGACGGGCGTCCTGTCAATGATTGTTTGCGGCAATTTAAACGAAAACTCGGAGCCCTTGCCATAAACGCTCGAAACTTCAAGCTTGCTGTTCATCATGCTTAAAAGTTCCTTGACAATCGAAATGCCCAAGCCCGTGCCCTCGATATTTTTATTTTTCGTCTCGTCAAGGCGTATGAACGATTGGAAAATTTTTTCGATATCCTCTTCGCGAATGCCAATGCCCGTGTCCTTAACCGAAACATAAAGCATATAAACATCGTTGTCGATAAATTCGCCGCTCATTGTCAGCGTAACGGTTCCCTGCTTTGTGTATTTAACGGCGTTCGTCAAAATGTTCGTGATAACCTGCTTTATGCGCATGTCGTCGCCGAAAAGCGTTTTGGGCAAATTCGGATTGATTTTCGTGACGAGCGACAATTTTTTCTTGTTCGCCTTCTCGTAAATCATATTAACAAGGTCGTCAATCATATTCAAAGTCTCGTAGCGGACGGGGATAATTTCCATTTTGCCATCCTCGATTTTTGAAAAATCCAGAATGCTGTTTATTAAATTTAAAAGCGTCCTGCCGGCGGCGGAAATATTTTCGGCGTAGTCGCGAATATCTTTATCGTTTGATTCGCGCAGAATCATTTCGTTCATTCCGATAACCGCATTAATCGGCGTGCGAATTTCGTGCGACATCTGCGCGAGGAATTGCGATTTCGCTTGACCCGCCGCGAGCGCAGTTTTTGCCGCCGATTTTAATTTGCTCTGAACTTCCGCCTGCCACTTCAAAAGATTGTCGACAAGCTTGACGACGAGCCAAATACAAATCAGATAAATCACGAAAAATGCAAAGCCGAAGAAAATTACTTGCCCGTAAATATCCATCCAGCTGTTTGCAACGACAACCGTAAATTGCGACGCGTAATTTTTCTTTGCAAAGCAGGTAACAATCTTGCCGCGAAAATCTTCCATGATAAAAGCTCTGCCGTCCCTGTAAAGGTTTTTGTATTCGGTGTCGGAAATATTTATCATTTTATCTTCGGACAGCTGATAAATAAAATTCGGGTGATTTATTATCGTGCCGTTTCTGTCGACAAGGAAAGCATAACTTTCGCTCGTGTAACTCGCCGACAAAATCTGAACAAGGCGGTCGATATAAAAATCAATGCCGACAACTCCGAGGAACTCGCCGCTTTTGCCGCGAACGACTTTGGCAATCGTCACGCAATAATTTCCCGAACGCATATCAATATAGGGCGTCGAAACCGTAAAGCTGTCGGATTCATTTGCAAAATCTGCCGTCTCTATGTACCACGGGCGCAAATCAACTCGCCAATTCGGGTCGGAGGGTTCCCAACCGCTGTCTGTTATGAGTTGGTGTTCTTTGTCGGGGTTGGCGAAGTAGCACGCTGAAATTTCGGGATATTTCTTTGCAATGCCGTTAAGAAATTTCACGGCGGAAGGATAATCTTCCATAAGTTCGGGCTGTTCGGAAATTAAATTGCTGAACATGAACAAAATACTTTTCTGTTCGGTGAGCCAATTTGAAAGGCGGTGTTCGTAAGTTTCGACTTCGCGATTCATTTTGGTATCGCCCCAGCCCAAATTTGTATCAATGGAAATGCTCAGGCGGAAAAACAGCGCGACGGTCAGGACGATAATAATCTTTTTGCGGGCGTTTTGGCTTTCCTTGGAGAGGCTAACTTCATTGGCAGTTTTTTTATCAATTTTTTTATCGTTCTCGGTTATGATTGTGGAAAAGGAAAAAAGATTGTTGAGCATGTCGGAAAGTTGCTGAGCGTATTCGCGGACGCGAGCGGCACTTTCGGCGGGATTTTCTTCGCCGCCCAATGCCCCCAGGTTTGAATATTTTAAAATCCTCTGCAACGGCGTATGAAGTTCCTTAGACAAATTCGACAAAAATTCTTCCTTGGCTTGGAGGGCTTTAATCGCCTGCAGACGGTTTTTCATGCTCTTGAGATAATAAAAGACGATTACGATAATCATCCAGAGATTCACAAACGAGGTAATGACTATGTGTAAAAAATCGTCTTTGTAAAGCGCGGAGCTGTCGACGCGCAAAATCATATACCAGCCGTTTTCGGTTTGACTGCTGAAAATTGTACTGGATTGACCGTGAAGTTCCGTTTTAAAATTTTCGTGCTTGTCGGTGCTCAAAACTTTGGCGACGATTCCTTGATATTCGGGCAATTTTTTTGAAACTTTTTCGCCGATAAAGCTCGTATTCGCATGCCCGATAATAATTCCTTTTTTGTTGATTATGAGTGCGGAACGGTCGGTACCGGTGTCCATTTTTTTTATCGACGCCTGGACGTTTGAAAAATTAAAATCGAGCCCTACGACAGTATTTCTATCGGAAAGCATCATTGAAACGGTAAAGCAAAGCCCGCCGTCAACCACGTCCGTATAAGGCTCCGAGATAAAAATTTTGCCGGGATTTTCCGCCGCGCCCTTGTACCAGGGTCTTTCCGTTGCGTCAAAATCGGGCGGTATGTCGAAATTCGGAATTATCATGAAGTCTTTGTTTGCAATATAGACGTTGAAACATTCGCCTCTTGACAAAAGTCTTTGTTCGCGCTGTTCGTTCGTGAAAAAATTTTTCAGCTCTTCTTGCGAGGCACCCGAAGCCAAAAGTTGTTCCGCTCTCGCCGCGACGCGCAAAGTCATGCGTTCGGAGTCGTTGATTGTCTTTTGTAATTCGCTCCGGATATCTTCAAGTTGCATTCGCCCGATTTCCGCGGTTTGGTGTGACGTTATGCGATAGATAAAAAAAAGATTCATTGCCGTAATAAAAAGAAGCGTCGCCGTTATGGCGGCTATCGTCAGAAAATCCGAGCTTTTGCCTTTCTTAAGGATTGACCAATCATCTTTAAATACTGCCATGAAAAATTCCTCTCGGTTGAAAATTTTTTCCTAAATTCTTTAACTATTCTTAATTTCCTTCAAAAACTTATCCCAATTCCCTTGTCCCTTGCCCTTTATTTTGTTACAATCTGCGCGGAAGATTCTGAAAAAAGATTTAGGGGAGGAAAATTTATGGCAAAAGAACATATCGGATTGGTGGCAAAGGATTTTTGGCTTGAGCCATATGAAGAGGCAATTCGCGGACGTCACGAACACGCGCTTTGGAAAATTGCGCAACTCACGCAGAACGGAAAAATTAAGCTGTCGGACTTTGCGGACGGGCATTTGTATTTCGGACTGCATAAAACAGCTTATGGCTGGGTTTTTCGCGAATGGGCTCCCAACGCCACGGCAATTTATTTAATCGGCGAATTCAATAATTGGCAGGAAGATGAAGCTTATCGTTGCGAAAAGTTGGAGAACGGCAACTGGGAATTGAAAATGCTTGCCGACAAAATGAAACACGGCGACCTTTACAAAATGAAAGTGCATTGGGACGGCGGCGAGGGCGAAAGAATTCCCGCATGGTGTCAGCGCGTTGTGCAAGACCCGCAGACTAAAATTTTCTCCGCGCAGGTTTGGGCTCCCGAAAATCCGCACGAGTGGCACGACCAAGGCTTTAAAATCGATACAAAGCCGCTTTTGATTTATGAATGCCACGTCGGCATGGCGCAGGACGCCGAGAAAGTCGGCACTTACACCGAGTTTAAAGAAAATATTCTGCCGCGAATTAAACAGGCAGGCTACACGGCAATTCAAGTCATGGCGATTCAAGAGCACCCGTATTACGGCAGTTTCGGTTATCATGTCAGTTCATTTTTCGCGCCGAGTAGCCGTTGCGGCACGCCCGACGAATTAAAAGACATGATTGACACGGCTCATCAAATGGGGCTCGGCGTCATTATGGATATTGTTCACAGTCACGCGGTTAAAAACGAAGTTGAAGGTTTAGGCAATCTTGCCGGCGACCCGAATCAATTTTTCTACGAGGGCGAACGCCACGAACACCCCGCCTGGGATAGTCTTTGCTTTGATTACGGCAAGGACGACGTTTTACATTTCCTGCTGTCGAATTGCAAATATTGGTTGCAGGAATATCATTTTGACGGCTTCCGCTTCGACGGAATAACTTCAATGCTTTATTACAGTCACGGGCTCGGCGAGGCGTTCACGGGTTACGGCGATTATTTCAACGGACACCAGGACGACAACGCAATTTGTTATCTTATGTTGGCAAATAAAATGATTCACGAAGTCAAGCCCGACGCCGTCACGATAGCTGAAGATGTCAGCGGTATGCCCGGGCTCGCGAGCAAATTTGAAGACGGCGGCTTCGGCTTTAACTACCGCCTTGCAATGAACGTTCCTGATTATTGGATTAAAATAATTAAGGAGCAAAGGGACGAAGATTGGAAACCGTCAAGCATTTTCTGGGAAATGACTAATCGCCGCGCAGATGAAAAGACAATTTCCTACGCCGAAAGCCACGACCAAGCACTCGTCGGCGACAAGACGATTATTTTCCGCTTGATTGATGCCGATATGTATTGGCACTTCCGCAAGGGCGACGAAAATGATATGGCGAATCGCGGCATTGCCTTGCACAAAATGATAAGGCTTGTCACGGTCTCGACGATGAGCGGCGGCTATCTGAATTTTATGGGCAATGAATTCGGACACCCCGAATGGATTGATTTCCCCCGCGAAGGCAACGGCTGGAGTCATAAATATGCGCAAAGACAATGGCATTTGCTCGACGACCCGACGCTTTGTTATCGGGAGCTCGGTGATTTTGACAGGGCAATGTTGGCAGTTATTAAGGCGGAGCCCGATTTTGTGAATTTACCCATCCAAGAAATTTGGCACGACGACGCCGACCAGGTGCTTGCTTATATGCGCGGGCGGTTGCTGTTCGTGTTCAACTTCTCGCCGACAAAATCTTTCACGGATTACGGCTTCCTTGTTCCGAAAGGCGATTACGATGTAATGCTCAACACGGACGATAAACAATTCGGCGGCTTCGGTTTGACGAACGATAATATCCCGCATTTCACGAATTATGACCCGCTTTACGACCGCGACAACAAAGACTGGCTTAAGCTTTATATTCCGGCTCGCAGTGCCGTCGTTTTGTGGAAGAATTAAAATTTCTCACGATAAATTTTTTGTCCGACTTCGGTCGGATTTTTTTTTTGAAAAGATTTATGTTAGAATCAGAAAAAATTTTTGCTTCGCGCAGGAAGGCGGCAGATTATGGCAGATAATTATTACAACTTGTTGGCTCAGCGGGCAACGACTGACGAAGAGGCTTTCGAGGAACTTTACGAACATTTTTTCCCGCGAGTTTATAATTTCATTTATGCGCGGCTGAAAAATTCTTCGGACGCCGACGACGTGACGAGTATAACTTTCACGAAAATGAATGAGAACCTTGAAAATTACAACCGGAGCAAAGCGGCTTTTTCGACGTGGCTTTTCCGCATTGCGCTAAATTCAATCATTGACTACACGCGCCGCCGCGATAAATCTAACGAAACCGAGTGGGATGAATTTTTTGACCCCGCCGCGCCCGAATATCAGGAGCCCGAAGCGCAAACGCTGACTAAGGAAGGCAATCGCGAACTTTTAGCGGCGTTGGATAAACTCAGCGAACGCGAACGCCGAATTGTCGAGCTGAAATTTTTCTCGGAGCTTGACTCGCGCTCAATCGCCGAAATTCTTTCAATGACTGAAGGCAACGTCCGCACGACGCTCCACCGCACCCTCGCAAAGCTCAAAAAATTTTTGAACTCCGATTAAAAATTTTGTAACGAAATTTAACTTTGCGGCGTATAAAATGCAGAAAATAAGTTGAGGAGTGATTGAAATGACAACGGAAGAAAAATTGGAGCAAATGGATTTTTCGACATTCAGCAAGGTAAAGGACAATTTATTATTCAGATTGAAACTTCGCCGCCGGGCAATTAACGAAGAACAAATGTCGCTTGAAGAACTGGACGAAGTTGCCGCCGCCGGCAATCCGAATATCAAAAATCCTGTGGTCGACAAAAATAACCTTTAAAAAATTCCGTCGAAGCCCGACGGTTTTTTTTGTTTGACACTCCGGCGAAAAGATTATAAAATTTTTTGCGAAGGGAGCGGTTTATATGGAAAATTTGCAACGCTTTATAAAAATCGGCGAGGATCGCATTGACGCTACGGAAATTGTCAGATACGGGCTCGGCACCGACGACGACGGCGATAATTTCTTTTACCTTGAAACCAAAACGAGCGAGGATTTTTTCAGTTATTATGATGAAGAACTCGATTCCGACGTTGAGGAAAAGTTAGAAGAATGGGACAAAATTTTTCTGATTGAAAAGTCCGAACAAGTCGAATTTCCCAAGCGGTTTATGAAAATCGGCGACGACCGCATTAACGTCGAAGAAATTAACAGATATGGACTGGACGTTGACGATGACAACGATAATTTTCTTTACTTTGAACTCACGACGGAAAATTCTTTTGAGTATTACGAAGACGACGTCGATTTTGAGTTGGAAGAAAAATTGAGCGAGCTGGACGGAATATTTTTGTTCGAGAAACGCTGATACATTGACTTTCAACGCCGCGAAGTATAAAATAATTTTCATGAAAAAATTTTTTTACGGAGGTAATTTTAATGTCGGTTATTGACGAAATACTTCAGACTAACGAAAAGTTCTGTGCGAATTTGCCGGAAGAGTACAAAGCGTATGAGCACGAAGATCATCACGACAGCAAACTGCCGAAAAAACATTTGGCAATCGTCACTTGTATGGATACGCGCCTTGTAAATTTCCTTGAGCCTTGCTTGGGAATCAAACGCGGCGACGCAAAAATTATCAAAACGGTCGGCAACTGCTTAAACGGCGTCTTTGACACCACGGTTCGCAGTCTGCTGGTTTGTATTTATGAACTCGGCGTTCAGGAAGTCGCGATTATCGGGCATCATGAATGCGGCATGGCAAAGACAACTTCAGAAAGTCTTACAAAGGGCATGTTGGCACGCGGCATTTCGCCCGACGCAATTAAAATGGTCGAAAAAGAATTGGTCGAGTGGACTGACAGTTTCCAACGCCCCGAAGAAAACGTTATCAAAGTCGTCAAAGAACTCCGCGCCAATCCGCTTATCCCGAAAGATGTTAAAGTTCACGGACTTATGTTCCACCCGCGCAGCGGCAAACTCGAATTGCTTGACAAAGAAGATTAATAAAAACGATAAAAATTTTTGGGCGTCGATTAAAGTTTCGGCGTCTTTTTTATTGATAGAAAAAATTTTTCTGATAAAATGATTGACAAGAAAATTGGAGGGAACAGCAGGAAAAATTCAGGGAGGAATTGGAAATGGTCATAAGGGATAAAATGTCTTTGTTGCGAACTTATAACTTGATGAATGTAAATCAAATGCAACTGACAAAGAGTTTGACGCGAATTGTTACGGGCATGAAAATCAACAGTGCGCAAGACAATCCTTCTGCCTATTCAATCTCCGAAAGTCTGCGCACGCGAATACGCTCCCTTGAGCAAGCCGAGTTAAATACCGAAAACGGCTTCAACATGATTAAAACCGCCGAAGACGCCGCCGCAAATATCTTGGATATTCTCAAGACGCTAAAGACAAAGGCACTAGACGCCGCCAACGACAGCAATACCGACGAAAATCGCCGCGTCATGCAAAAAGAATTTAAAAGCCTCGTCGAACAGATTGACAGCGGAGCGCGTACAACTTTTAACGGCATTGCCCTTGTCGACGATTCCGCAACCGTCCTTGTTTTAATCAATTCGGGCGACCGAAATTTTTCTTTTCAAATCGGCGCGGACGCCGAAGACAAAATCGAAATCACTTTGGGCGATGTTCGCGCAAAAGCTCTGGGCTTGTCCGACGAATTAAATATTTCAACAAAAAAAGATGCCGACGCCGCGATTAAAATTATCGACGACGCGATAAACAAAGTTGCCGAACGACAGACGACGATTGGCACGTTTCTTTCGAGTTTGGGCTATATCAGCGACAATCTCGAAACTCAAAGCGAAAATCTTCAACTTTCCGATTCTGTCTATCGCGAGGCGGACATTGCGTCGGAAATTGTCGATTTTGTAAATTTGAGTTTATATATCGCGGCAGTTACAAAAAAATTCACGCATATAAATCAAAAATTTTTGTTCAACGATGAGAAATTTTAAGGGAGTTTTGGCTTGAATATTTTTTTGCTTTTGACAATCGCGTTGCTGATAATTATTGTGCTGTTGCGCTTTAAAATTCAAATCGGCGTGTGCATGTTGGCGAGCGGGCTTTTTATTTGGGCAATGCGTTCGGCGAGCCCAATTTCTTTGCTCCAAGCGTTTTACGAAACTTTTACCCTGTCGCGCACTTATGACATAATTTTTGCGTTGTATTTCGTAATGTGTTTGGAAATTGAATTGCGCTTGAGCGGCGCATTGACCGACATGGTAAAATCCCTGCGACGAACTTTTTCCAACGTAAAAATTTTATTGGCGGCAATGCCGGCGTTTTTGGGCTTATTGCCGAGCGTCGGGGGTGCGAGATTTTCCGCGCCGATTGTCCAAGAACTCAGCGCGAAAATAAATTTATCTCCCGAACACAAAGCCGCAATAAATTTTTGGTTTAGACATTTATTTGAATTCTCAAGTCCGATAATTCCCGGCATGATTATGGCTTGTTCAATCGCGGGTGTGACGTTCGGCGAATTTATCAGCCATCTTTGTTGGGTGACGGTTTTGGCGTTCAGCGTCGGCTGGTTGATTTTAATTCGCCCGATAAAAATTCCGCACGAAATAAAAATTGTCGAGACGGCGGCGGAAATTCGGCACGAGCGCAACGGATTATTTTTAGCGTTGTTGCCTGTCGCGGCGGTTTTTTTTATCGTGGTTTTTGGCGGACTCAATGCGTCAATTTCAACAGGAATAGTCGTGGCGGCGTGGGTTTTCGTATTGGCGGCGGTTGGGCGGCGCGTCGGCGTGAAAGAAATTTTTTTTGGCGCGTTCGATTTAAAAATGACGCTGAACATCTGTTGCATTTTATATTTTATTCAAATCCTCTCCGTGACAGCAGTTTTAGGCGAAATCGTCGCGGCGTTTCAAGCGTCGCCGTTGCCGGTGCCGGTGATAATCGCCTGCGTGTCGCTGATAATCGGAATTTTGACGGGCATGAGCCAAGGACACGTCGCAATAGTCATGCCGATAGTCGCGGCGATGGGCACGGGCGATTTAAATTTGGCGGGCGTGGCAATGGCATTCGGCGTGGCGGGGCAAATGCTGACTCCGACTCACGTTTGCTTAATCGTGACGATTGATTATTTCAAAGCGGATTTACTCGGCACGCTCAAGCCCGTCCTGCTGTGCGAAATTTTAATCCTGACGATCTTCAGCATTTATACTTATTTAACGTGGTGATTAATTTGGCTGATAAAAAATTATTCGGAGCCGCGCAGGAACTCCGAATAAAACTTAACGAATCGATAAACAAAGGCGAGCCGCCGCTTAAGATTATTTTGGAGTTGGCAAAATCGCTCGGCGAAATTTCGGGCGAAGATTCATATTATCAAACGATTCGCGAACAAATTTTTGCGGTGTACGGGCTTGCGCTGGACGATAAATTTATTTTGGAAGACGAACTCTCCGAAGTCAAAGCGCGGCTTGAAAAAATTTCTGCGGCGTATGAAAATCCGGAATTCACCGAGGAAGAACATATCCGAATAGGTTACGCGCTTGAAAGTCACAAAAAAGAAATTGCGCGTCTCGAAGCGTTGAAAAATTTATGATACAAGACATTGCAACGATAATGTGGCGGGATTGGATAGTTTTGCGGCGGCGGCTGAAAAAATTTATTTTGTCGCGGCTGGTGACGCCGATTCTTTATCTTGTGGCGTTCGGCTGGGGCTTGGGCAAAAATATCAATCTCGCGTCGGGCACTTACCTTGATTTTCTCGTGCCGGGGATAATCGCGCTAAACACAATGAACGTCAGCTACATGAGCATAACGACGGTGCATGCCGAGCGCGTTTATCATAAAAGTTTGGAAGAATATCTCAGCGCACCGATTGAGCCCGCCGCCTTTGTGACGGGAAAAATTTTATCGGCGGTTGTACGAGCTTTAATATCAACCGCGCTGATTTTGGGCGTCGCGATAATTTTTGGCGCGAGCCCGGATTTTTTTTCCAATCCCGCAAATTTTTTAATCGTAATCGTATTGAATTCGATAATTTTCGCGAGCGTATGTTTCTGCGCGGCGTTGAAAGTGCAAACATACGAAGAACTCGCGCAAGTGAACACCTATCTTTTAATGCCGATGAGCTTTTTATGCGGAACATTTTTTTCCACAGCAGAATTGCCGCCGCCGGTGCGCTTGGTGATAGAAATCTTGCCGCTGACACACACGAGCCAACTTTTGCGGGAAGGATTTAACCTGCCGTCATTTTTAATCCTGTCGGCTTACGCAATTTTTTTGTTGTGGCTTGCAACGAAAATGTTCAAGAGATTATCATTATGAGGAAACACAATCAATCAAAACTTTGCACGACGCAAATAGAAAATTTTTCCGTCAAGGTCGGCGAGCTGACAATTTTTGAGGACGTGAATTTTATCGTCCATTGCGGCGAGCTGACTGCTTTAATCGGACCCAACGGCGCGGGTAAATCCACGCTGTTAAAATCAATTCTGGGCGAAGTCAATCACACGGGAAATTTAAATTACTTCGACGCAAAAGGCGAACACCTGCGCCCGATTATCGGCTATGTTCCGCAAACTTTGAAATTCGACACGACTTCGCCGACAACCGTTTTGGATTTATTCATGGCGTGTTTGACGTGGCGACCTGTTTGGCTGTGCAGTTCAAAATTTATTCGCGAGCGCGTAATCAAAAATTTGCGGCGCGTCAAAGCTGAACATTTAATCGACAGGCGATTGGGCGCGTTATCGGGCGGCGAATTGCAGAGAATTTTATTGGCACTCGCGCTTGAGCCGTTGCCCGACCTCCTGCTTTTGGACGAACCGATCAGCGGCGTCGACAAAGTCGGCATGAGAATTTTTTATGAACTCGTCGCCGAATTAAAATCCGCGGAGGACATGGCAATTCTTTTAATCTCGCACGATTTGGAAATGATAGAACGCTTTGCCGACAAAGTAATTTTGCTCAACAAGCGCGTCCTGAAATTCGGCGGCGTTCAAGAAGTTTTTCAATCGGAAGAAATGCGCGAAGTCTTCAAAAAAAAATAATCCCCGACGCTTTGTCGAGGATTTTTTTGTTGATAAAGAATTTGAAACGAAAATTTAATTAACCGGGCGGCCAAGTCATTTTTCTGCCGCCGAGCAGGTGAACATGCAAATGCGGAACGGTTTGTCCGCCGTTGTTGCCGGTGTTTATGACAATGCGGAAGCCATTATCGGCGACACCGAGTTTGTCGACGAGTTTCGGGACGACGTCAACGAAAATATGCGCGGCAAGGTCCTTATCCTCGTCCTGAAATTGCGCGATGTTCTTAATATGCTTTTTCGGGACAATCAGCACGTGGACGGGAGCTTTGGGCGAGAGGTCTTTGAAGGCAACGACGCTTTGATCTTCGTAGACGAGTTGGGAAGGAATTTCCCCCGCGGCAATCTTACAAAAAATACAATCAGTCATACTAAAACCTCCTGTTATAAAGTAAAAACAAGGGCAGTTGACAACCGCCCCTGTTCTGTCGGCGGGAAGTAAAGGTTTTCAGTCTTAAAAATTATCAGGAACTTCCTTTGCCGAAAATTTATTAACGATTAAATTTTTGTTTCAAAAGCTGATTTAAATTAGCACAGCCGAAAATATTTGTCAAACAGAAAATTTTTTATTAAACAAAACAAGGACGGTAAACAACCGCCCCTGCTTTGTCGGCGGGAAATAAGTATCAAAACCTTAAGGCGGTCATCACACCGGGAACTTCCTTTGCCGAAAATATTTGTCAATCACCGACGAAAAATCCCCCGCCAAAATCGGAAGGGGAATTTTTTATTTCAGAAAGAATTTTATTACGCAAGCACACGAGCGAGGCGCATAAATTCGGGATTGAGTTGCTTTTTGTTATTAACGGCGTCATGCAGATTGATTGAAACAACGTGGCCGCGATTGAAGCCGAAAACAATATCGCTCAAGCCGGAAATGATTGCAAGGGCTGCGTGTTCGCCGAGACGGCTTGCATTGACGCGGTCGATAACCGACGGCGAGCCGCCGCGCTGAATATGTCCGAGTTTTGAAACGCGAGTATCAAGCCCGGTCTTTTCAGCAATGGCTTTGCCGATTTCGTGACCTTTGCCCGCGCCTTCAGCCACGACAACCAAAATATATCTTTTGCCCGCGTCGTAAGCTTCTTTCATTTCTTCGCACATTTCGTCAATATCGTATTCTTCTTCCGGCACGAGGATATATTCCGCGCCGCCGGAAATGCCCGCAACCATTGCAAGCCAACCGCTATTTCTGCCCATAACTTCAAGGACAATCGTTCTGCGGTGAGCCGAGGCGGTGTCGCGAAGTTTATTAATCGCGTCGATAATCGTATTTGCGGCGGTGTCGCAACCGATTGTATATTCCGAGCCCCAAACGTCGTTGTCAATCGTGCCGGGCAAGCCGACAATCGGAATACCCGTTTCCTGACTCAAAATCGACGCGCCGCGCAAGGAGCCGTCGCCGCCGATAACAACCAAACCTTGAATTCCTCTGTCAACCAAATTTTTATAGCCGAGCATACGGCCTTCGGGCGTGGCGAAACGTTTGCAACGGGCGGTTCCCAAAAAAGTTCCGCCGCGCTGAATAATATCGCTCACGTCTTTGGATTGCATCTCGAACATTTCTTCATCAAGCATACCGTGATAGCCGCCGCGAATTCCCCAAACTCTGACGCCGTGATGAAGTGCCGTGCGCGTGACCGCACGAACCGCCGCATTCATGCCGGGGCTGTCGCCGCCCGATGTCATTACTGCGATACTCTTTAGCATAATCTAATCCCCTCCTGCCAAAATACCCATAAATAAAATTTACGCGCCAATGATAGCACAAATTTTCAGAATTGCAAATATCACATGCCGCGCAGAGCAGAAAATTTTTTCTTGATTGACAGTCCGAAAAAAAATTTGATATTATTCCCTTGAAAAATATTTTGGAGGGTTTGCTAATGCTTAAGGGCGCGATTTTCGACATGGACGGGACGCTTTTCGACACGGAAAAACTTTACAGAAAAGCTTGGCTTGACGTTGCGGGAGAATTGGGTTTGGAAAAAAATTACGAATTGCCGATTGCGATAAGCGGCACAAATTTGGGCGAAGAATCCTACAAAGTCATAAAAAAATTTTATCCCGACGCCGACGCCGAAACTTATCTTGACCGCGTGTTGCAAGAAGTTCGCGCCGCCAGTGAAAGAACTCTTGAGCTTAAGGCGGGCAGTGTGGAGATTTTGGAATTTTTCAAGGCGGAAAATATTTCAATGGCGGTGGCGAGTTCTGCGCCTGTCGCGGTTATAGAAAGAAATTTGACGCGTTCCAATCTGCGCGGATATTTTAAAGCATTGGTCGGCGGCGACAGAGTTTCAAACGGCAAGCCCGCGCCCGATATTTTTCTGCTTGCCGCCAAGGAAATAAATCTTGAGGCGAGCGATTGCTACATTTTTGAGGACAGCTTTAACGGGATAAGGAGCGCGGCTTCAGCGGGCGGCGCGGCGATTATGATTCCCGATACCGTTCAACCGACGGCGGAAATAAAAAATCTCTGCGCGGCAATTTTCCAAGATTTAAACGCGGCAAAACAGGCTATCATGGAGGGGCAGTTATGAAAGTTGCAATAATTATGGGCAGTGCAACCGATTGGGGCGTTATGAAGTCGGCGGTTGAGACTTTGAAAAGTTTCGGCGTCGATTTTGAAGTTATCGTGGCTTCGGCGCACAGAACTCCACAAAGAGTTCATGACTTCGTTAAAAATTCCGACGCGCAGATTTTCATAGCGGCGGCGGGTATGGCGGCTCATCTTGCGGGCGTTGTGGCGAGCCTTACAATCAAGCCCGTTATCGGCGTTCCGATTAATTCCGAGCCGTTCAAAGGTTTGGATTCGCTTTTAAGTACAGTACAAATGCCGGGCGGCGTTCCCGTGGCGACAATGGCAGTAAACGGCGCGAAAAATGCCGCGCTCTTTGCAACGGAAATTCTTGCGCTCCAAGATGACCAACTTGCCAAAAAATTAATCTCCTATCGCGCAAAAATGGCGGCGGAGATTGAGCTTAAGGATAAAAATCTCAAGAAAGAATTTTTTTAAGGGGGCT
>CAMNEX010000029.1 GCA_946536825.1 uncultured Selenomonadales bacterium
TAAATAATTCCAGCGGCGAACTTTGGTCCGGCAACGCTTTCGCGGATGGCTTGACACTTGACGCCATTAACAATTCGGCGAACTGGACGCCTGTACGCGCCGTTACGAACGATACACTTTCAATAAGCGCGAGCACTTTGGCGGATGGCGACGAAATCATTTTAGTAGACGACGTTAACAATCCGACGAAAATTTACGGCGACTTGACTAAGACGAACGGCACTTACACTTTGACGAAGCCTTCAACCACAAACGCCGAATTGACTTCGATAAACGCGAGCGAAGTTTCCGTTAAAATTGCTCCCGATTATGCGGGCGTCAATCTGGTTGCCAACAGGTCGAATACTTTTTCAAATACTGCGCTGAACAACCCGACAGAGAGTTTCACGCTTGATGCAACGGGCGACACGCCGATTTTGTCCGATAACGTTAAATCGCTCACGCTGACGAACGGAATAATCAAGGCGGCGGTCAACCAAATTGTCACGGCGAACAATACCACAATCACGCCTTCCGCGATTAACGGCGATATGATTATCAGCACGAACACAATCAGCGGCATTGTCGAAAACGACGCCTTCGCGCTGGGCGATAAGAATTACAAAATGCTCAATGTCGGCTTATTCAACGACACCGACAATACATTGGTTACGAGCGGCATTTCCGGCGGCGCGTTGACTTTCGGCAACATTGCAGAAACCGCGCTTATCGCGATTGATTCAGCGGGCGCACTCGATTTGTCCGGAGCAACGGCTGAAAATTCTTTGGTTGTCAATGACGTTGAAAATCCCGCGTCCATTTACGGCGAACTTACAAAGAACGAAAATATTTACACGCTCAATCCGCAGGGCACGGACGGCGTAATTCAATCGGTGACAATGCCTTCAAGTCCCTCGACGCTTACAACTTACATTGCCGCAACGATTAATGCGCCGTTGAGTTCAAACACCTTTACAATCAACGACAAAGAATATAATGCAAACAACTCCGCGCTTGTGATTAATGCGGCGGCGGACGGCGCGACTTCGACATTGACGCAGGGAACAGTTTTGCTTGCAGACAGTTCAGACGCCGTGACGACGACGAGCGGCAGTAAAATTTCTTACACAACCGACGGCGACGGCATGACAGTCAGGGCGGCAAACGGCGCAGTCAACCTCGGCGGCTTGACTTCGGGCGATACCTTCACGGTCGATAATGATTCCTACAAAGTCACAGATCTCGGCTTCATTGACGCAAATTATTATCTGTGGACGAGTACTTCCGATTATGCGGACGGCGTAGCAATTTCCGACACGGGCAACGACGGCATTAAAAATTCGGCGAACTGGACAAAAACTGTCATTGCGGAGGACGGCGCACTTGCAGTCACAGCGAATACACTTTCAGACGGCGAGACTGTTATTATCATTAACAGTTCCGGTAATTCGACAAATACTCTCGGCACGCTGAGTAGAACCTCCGACACGTACACTTTGACAAAGAGTAGCGGCGATATAAATCCCAGCAGCATTTCGGTTAAAGATACCGCACTTGAGATTGACGAAGAATACGCCGCAGTTCCCGTAACTGCCAACGGCGCAACTTTCACGGTTACGGCTGACGATCCTTTCACGGTTGACGCGACGGGCGATGTTGTCGAGATAAGCAACGACGCAACCGCGATAGAAATTATCAAAGGCACAATCGCGGCAACTACGCGCCAAACTGTCACGGCAACTTCCGATTCCGGAAATACAAAAGTTATCGGACAAGGCAACGGCACTTTCAACATAGGCGGCGAAACTTTCACGGTTGCGGCGAACGAAAACGATATTACTTTTGGCATGGTGAACGGCGAACCTACTTCGGTCGGCGGGCTTGAGGCGGACGCGACTGTCAGCATTGACGGCACAACTTACACCGCGCCGGAAGACGATTCAACGCTTAAATTCACTGACGCGGACGGCTGGTATTTCGACGGCTACATTCCGAGCGGCAAATACAATATCACGGTTGACGGCAACGGAAATATCACGGTTGATCCCGGCGTTAAATTCACCGACGTTGTATCAAGCGGCAAAACTCTGCCCGAAGACAACACGATTAATCTTGCGGCTGATGTCAACAGCGTTGCGGTTAATGTCACGAACAACGGCGCGACGGCGATAGCAATTAATGACAAGGACGGCAATCCGCTTGTCGAAAATCTTGGCACGGTTTCCAACGTCACCTTCGACAGCGCGGGCGTCATGGTCGAGAGAACTTCTGACGTTGCGGGCGCGGTGTTTACAATCGGCGTTGGCAAGAGCCTTGAGACGGAAACGGCGACGATAACTTCAAATGCAAGTAATTGCGAAGTCGGCGTCGGTACGAACGGCACGGCGTTAAGCGTCGATAAATCGGCTGAAATTTTCGCGCCGGCAAATACCGAATTGACTTTGGGAACTGCAAGTTACACGGTCAACGGCGTAGACTTCTCGACGAGCGGCACCGCGCAGGCAAGTGTAACTTCGGGCGGCGTGAAACTCGACCTCGGCAAGAGCGACTCATTCACTTACGATGAAGCAAAAATGAACGGCACGGACACGGCGACGGCGAATATTGACAGTGTCGGCGGAGTAAGTTTGACGAGCGGCGCAAGTCTCAGCGGCGCGGGCGCGGCGAATCTCGCGCTCAACGTTGCGGGAACGATTACGCTTGACGGAAATACAATCGACGCGGCGACGGCAACCGACGTTACAGCCAAGGCGAACGGAATTATGGTTGGCGACGACGATGTAACGGTTACGGGCGATGACGACGGCTATAAAGTCAACATTGTCGAAGGCGTGATAACGGGGCTTGAAAATGTCGGCAATGCCAACGGCGTCACGGTCGGCGGACTTTCCAACGGGACAATTAAAACCGACAAAGTCGGCTCGTTCACTTCGGCGGGCAGAACGTTCCTGGCGATAGATGATGCGTCGGTAACTTACGGCATTGAGGACGGAAAATTAACTTATGCCAACGACGTGGACAGCATAATGAGCGGCGACTTCACTGACGGCTTGAGGGTGAACGGCGGCGCGTTGCAAGTCACGGGCGCGAAAGTCAGCCTTGACGCCTCCACCGACAACGAAAGAGAAGTTATGGGCTTCGGCAATAATGCCACGCTCACGACCGCGCAGGGCGTCGACAAAATCGAAACCAACGACGCGGGCAAATTCACTTTCGGCAACCACGTCTTCGAGACGGACGACAACAGCATTGCGTTCAATCTCTTTGACAGCTCGGTTACGGGCATTGACAGTTTGGAAAGCGGCACGCTGATAATTTCACAGGACGAAACTAATCTCGGCATAAACGATAAAACTTTGACGCTGACCAGTTTGAGTTCGCCCGTTACCTTGAGGATAGCTAACAGCAAAATAAATTCTGTTTACGGTTTGGAAGGCGCAATAACCGGACTCGACGACGCGACGCTTTACAACACGGGAACGGCGACGGTTAACGGCAAGGCACTCGATATAGAAGGCTCCGAATATACTGCGGTTGTTGAAGGCGGAGCTTTGACAAATATTTACGGCTTGCGAAGCGGCGCGACAGTCAACGCCGCCCCGAATGTCAGCCTCCGTACCGCGCAGAACGGCACGTTCACTTTCCGCGACGACCAATATAAAATCAATGACACTCTTGACGGCGTTGTTATCTTCAGCACGAACCTAAACAGCTACGTTACGAATATCGGCGAGCTTGAAGGCTCGGTAAGCGGCGGCCTTGACGATTTAAATCTGAACGGAAAAGCATTCGGCTCAAGCAATAACAAAGTCACGGTTGCGACCGACGGCGAAGAAATAATCGGCATTTACGGCTTGTCGAGCGGCGACACAATCACCGGCAGTCTTTCAAATGCAAGTTACCTCATGCCGAAAGGAACGCTGACGGTTAATGATCAGGAATTCATTTTGAAGGGCGACGACGACGGCGTAAGCATTTCCGGCGGCAATGTCATTCTCGGTTTGGATAAGGACGCAAGCTTGACGGTTGCAAAGGGTGGCGATTTCAGCGTTAACAGCGATACTTTCGCCGACGCGCCCGACAATACGACTTTCATAGCGGGACGCAACAACGTTTACATTTACGACCCGAACAACAAGCCGATAAGCGAGAAAACCGATCCGGACGACATAATCAGAAATCTTATCGGCGACCCCGAAGAGGGAACGATAAGTTTGAGCGGCGACTCGGCGGCGGCAATTATCGCAAGCGGCGATCTTGATTCCCCGATGGCTTTGACGCTTGATAATTCGGGCAATAAAGATGTTCAGACCGCCGACTTCAGCGAAAGCAGGTATACAAAGCGCGTGACGCTCCTGGGCGGCGACCAAGATGTAAAATTCAATGACGAAGGCAAAAATTCGGCTTACGTTGCACCAACGGCGAACGGCAAGAAAAATATCGAATTGGGCAACGGCGGCGACGTGGCAGTTAATGACAGCCCCTATGCAAAAGTTTCAATCAAGACGGGCAAGGGCGAAGATACGATTGTCAATCGCAACGGCGCGAGTACAACGGTTGATGTTAAAAATAATGGCGACACGACGATTGTCCCGACTTCGGGCAGGGTGACGCTTGAAAATTACGACGCGGATAACAAAGCCAAGATCAGGACGTTTGAATACACGGGCATAGCCGAGGCGGTAAAAGATAATACAATAAAATTCGGCGACGGCGTAATGACTTTGGGTGATGCGGTTGTTGTCTTTGACCCCGACGCCAAAGAAACGGGCGGCACTTTTGCCAACCTTGTCGACTACGAAGGCGACGAACAAAGAGTCGGCTTTACACATTCTGCGGGCGGCGTCCTAAATGCGAGCACTTCTTCCGACGATTTGATTTTGAAGGGCGGCTACGTCGAAAATTCGAGCGATAAGCGCAAGACCGGACCTTCAACGCTGATAGGCGGCAAGGGCAACGATACAATCCTTGCGGGCGAAGGCGACCTTGTCAGAGCGGGCGCGGGCGATAATGAAATTTTCGTCACGGATAAAGAACTGCGCGGTACCGACGGCGCGACAATCGTTTTGGGCGACAAGGGCAGAAATACGATTCACGGCTTCAACAACGGCTACGAAGACGCCGACGCAATTCGACTCAACAACAACAAACTTTCTGCGATTGAATTCATCTACGACAGCGAAGGCTTGGTAATGCGTTCGGGCAATTCGGAAATTACTTTTGACGGCTTGGAGCCCGCCGAGAGTTTGGTAACTTATGATGATTCCGAAACTGCCGCGCCTTACGAATTGAAACTCACGGTCGGCAACAAGAATTACAACGTTGCAGTCGCGCAAGAAAATATGGATATTGGCGTTGACGAATACAGCGAGGCAGAAATTTTCTACGGCGTTAAAAATGTCGGTAGCGGCTTGAACTTCAGCGAATACAGCGGACCTGTCGAAGTCAATCTGAGTAGCGGCACGGGCACGCTTAACGGCTCGGCGGCGCAATTCTTCAACATAAACAAAGTCACGGCGAGTTCGTATGATTCAAATCTTATCGGCGCGGCAGGCAAGCGCAACACGCTAATCGCGGGCACGGGCAATACAAGCATAAGTTCGGGCGCGGGAAGAGATTTAATGGTCGGCAACAACTCGGAGGAAAAAGACGGCGTAACGACTTTCTTCTACACGGGCAACGACGGACGCGACACGATAACGAACTTTAATTTCATGGCTTCGGCGGAAGATTACAATTCGGATATTATCAGCCTGCCCGGCGGCAACGTTGTCTCCGATGTCTACATGAGCGGCAACGATGTCGTCATGGGCATTAACGGCAACGCGGACGATTATCTGACGTTGCAAGAGGCTGCCGGTCAAGACTTCAAGATTAACGACCGCATAGCAAAAGTTGATAACAACACAACCTTTGACAACCTCGCGGACTTCTACGTTTTGAAGGCGAACAACGCAACAATGAGCGTCGGAGCCGATATTGGCGACGCGCAAATTTGGCTTGACGACCGTCAAACCGGCGAACACGGCGTCATTTATCACGGCGAAATTAAATACCTCAACGCCTCGAACGCCACGGGCAACACAACTCTTGTCGGCAACGATTTGGATAACGTCATTACCGGCGGCAAGGCGGCGAACAGTATCTGGGGCGGCTACGGCATGTCCAACGATACGCTCGTCGGCGGCAGCGGGCACAATACTTTCTTCTTCGGCTACAACAATGGCAACGACACGATTACTTCCGCAAATGCGGGCGACGTTATCGATCTGTCGAGTATCGCGCTTGAAGAAATTGCCGGCACGACAGTAACCGCGGGCGGCACGAAAATTGAATTGACGGACGGTTCGTCGCTGGATATCCAAAGCAATGCGGCGGACGTTGAATACAAACTCATTGACGGTAGCAAATACACGGCTGACCACGGCGCAGGACATTGGACTAAAAAATAATTAGCAAGAAAAAATTTTTCGGAGTCTCGGCAAAATTTGTCGGGACTTTTTTTATTGGGAATTATGACTTCATTTCTACTTCCCAATTCCTAATTGACTTTAGTGCGGCGGCAATTTATTATTAGCAATAATTTCACAAACAGGGGGATCAAACTTTGAATAACATTCCGAAGACATACGAACCGCAAAATTTTGAGAAAGAAATTTACGCGGCATGGGAGCGCGATAAAAATTTCCACACGACAGCCGACGCAAAAGGCGAGCCCTATTGCATAGTGATTCCGCCGCCCAACATTACGGGGCAACTTCATATGGGGCACGCGCTCGACGAAACGCTTCAAGATATTTTGATTCGTTATCACCGCATGAAAGGTTACAATACGCTTTGGATGCCGGGCACCGACCACGCGGGCATTGCGACGCAAGCTAAGGTTGAGGCAAGCCTTCGTGAAGAGGGAACAAATCGCTACGAACTCGGCAGAGAAAAATTTCTGGAGCGCGTCTGGCAGTGGAAAGAAAAATTCGGCAACAGAATTTCCTATCAGCTAAGGACGCTCGGTTCAAGTTGCGATTGGGAGCGCGAACGTTTCACAATGGATAAGGGTTGCTCCGCCGCCGTCAGAAAAGTTTTCGTCACGCTTTACAACGAGGGCTTGATTTATCGCGGCACGCGAATTACAAATTGGTGTCCGCAATGCAACACCGCGCTTTCCGATATCGAAGTTGAACACGAGACCGAACAGGGGCATTTGTGGCATTTGCGCTATCCTTTTAAAGACGGTAGCGGCTACATTGAAATTGCGACGACGCGCCCCGAAACTATGCTCGGCGACACGGGCGTTGCTGTTCACCCCGACGACGAACGCTATAAAAATCTCGTCGGCAAAACCTTGATTCTGCCGCTTGTCAATCGCGAAATCCCGTTGTTCACCGATTCTTATGTCGATAAAAATTTCGGCACGGGCGCGGTTAAAGTCACACCCGCTCACGACCCCAACGATTTTGAAATGGGACTTCGTCACAATCTCGAACAGGTTAAAGTTATCGAAAACAACGGCACGATGTCCGAAGGCTTGGGAAAATATTCGGGGCTTGACCGCTACAAGTGCAGAGAATTAATCGTTGAAGATTTGCAAGCGGGCGGCTTTTTGGTTAAGATTGAGAATCATGAACACGCCGTGGGGCATTGCTCGCGCTGTCACACGACGATTGAGCCGCTTATCAGCAAGCAATGGTTTGTTAAAATGGAAACGCTCGCCGCGCCCGCGATTGAGGCGGTTAAATCCGGCAAGCTGAAATTCGTTCCCGAACGCTTTACAAAAATTTACATAAATTGGTTGGAAAATATTCGCGATTGGTGCATAAGTCGGCAACTGTGGTGGGGTCATCAAATTCCCGCGTGGTATTGCGACGATTGCGGCGAAATGATTGTTTCGGAAGAAGACGTTCACGAGTGCCCGCATTGCCACGGAAAAAATTTGCGGCGCGACGAAGATGTTTTAGATACGTGGTTTAGTTCCGCGCTCTGGCCTTTCTCGACGCTGGGTTATCCCGAAGACACGCCCGAACTTAAAAAATTTTACCCGACAAGCGTCCTCGTCACGGGCTACGATATAATTTTCTTCTGGGTAGCGCGTATGGTTATGATGGGGCTGAAATTCCGCGGCGAAATTCCTTTTGAGTACGTTTTCATTCATGGCTTAGTTCGCGACGAACAGGGGCGCAAAATGACAAAATCGCTCGGCAATGGAATTGACCCTGTCGAAGTTATCGATAAATACGGCGCGGACTCGCTCAGGTTTATGCTCGTCACAGGCAACACGCCCGGCAACGATTTGAGATTTTATTGGTCGAAGGTTGAATCTGCGCGGAACTTCGCAAATAAAATTTGGAATGCGTCGCGCTTCTTGCTGATGAACTTGGAAGGCTTCGACAAAAACTTTAAGCCGTCGCCCGATGATTTGGAACTGGCGGACAAATGGATATTGCAACGCCTAAGCATAACGATAGCGGGCGTGACGCGGAACTTAGAACGCTTTGAGCTAGGCGAGGCGGCGCATTTGCTTTACGAGTTCATTTGGTTTAACTTCTGCGATTATTACATAGAGCTGACAAAGTCGCGGCTTTACAGCTCGGACGAACGCGCTAAGGCAACGGCGTTATTCGTGTTGGCGACGGTGCTCGAAACGGCGTTGCGATTATTGCACCCGTTCATGCCGTTTTTGACAGAAGTCATACGCCAAAAACTTCCCAACGCGCAAGGGTCAATCATGTTGGCGGCGTACCCGACGACCGACGAACTCAACGACTTAGCGACCGAAGACGTAGAAGAAATCGCGAACGTGATATTCAACGCGGTAAGGACGATACGCAACTTGAAATCGGAACTCGGCATTGATTCGCGCAAAAAAGCAAAGGTGATTCTGCGCGTCGTCAACCCCGAATATGAAGAAATTTTGCGGGAAAATGTCAATTACATAGCGGAACTTGCTTTTGCCGAGCCGATAATTTTCGCCGACGAAAAACCCGAACACGCAATGAGCGGCGTGATTGAAGGCGTGGAAATTTTCCTGCCGCTCGAAGGTTTAATCGACACGGAAAAGGAAATCGCCCGCCTGACTAAGGAACTTGAAAAACTCCGCAAGGGCGCGGCGTCGACTGAAGGCAAACTCAAAAACGAAAGATTTTTAAGCAAAGCTCCCGCCGAAGTCGTGCAAGCGGAGCGCGATAAACTCGTTGCCGCAAATGAAAAAATTTTTTCGTTAGATCAAAGGATAAATCAGTTAAAAAGTTTATGAGCAAATTTGAAGACGCCCTGAAATATCTCGATTGGCTTTGCATTTTCGGGATTAAAGAAGGGCTTGAGCGAATTAAAAATCTGACAGCCGCGCTCGGTGAGCCGCAAAATTTTTATAAGACAATTCACGTGGCGGGCACCAACGGCAAAGGATCTGTCTGCGCAATGCTCGCCGAAATGTTGAAGGCGCAAGGTCTGCGCGTCGGGCTTTTCACTTCGCCGCACCTCGAAAGTTATTGCGAACGAATTAAAATCAACGGCAGAAATATTTCCGAGGAAGATTTTGCCGAAGTGCTTTTCCGCGTCAAAAATTGCAATGTCGTCGCGACGCATTTTGAGGTTTTGACAGCCGCCGCCTTTTTGTATTTCAAGGAACAGGCGGTTGACATTGCGGTTATCGAAGTCGGACTCGGCGGAACTTTCGATTCAACAAACGTTATCACGCCCGAACTTTCCGTAATTACGAACGTTGCACTTGACCACGAAAATATTTTGGGCGATTTGGAAAATATCGCTCGGAATAAGGCGGGCATAATCAAGGAAAATATTCCCTGCGTCACGGGCGCGACCGGTAAACCGCTTGAGATTATCAGAAAAATTGCCGCCGAAAAAAATTCCCTGCTGTACGAAGTCACAAAGCCTTTGTCCCAGTTCCCTTTTCCTTTAGCCCTTAAAGGCGAATACCAAAAAATTAATGCGGCGATTGCGATAAAGGCGGCTCAAGTTCTCGGCATTGACAAGGAAAAAATTTTTTCCGCGCTTAGTCGTGTCGAATGGGCTGGACGCTTTGAAGTCGTCAAAAATTCGGCGGGCGTTTTCGTGATTGACGGGGCGCATAATCCGCACGGGGCAAAGGCATTGCGCGACAGCTTAAACAAAAGTTTTCCGCACGGCAAAAGAATTTGGATCTTCGGCGCACTTAAGGATAAAAATTTTTCCGAGATGATAAAAATTTTGTTTCGGGAAAATGATTTTGTAATCGTGACGCCGCCCGCCTCCGAACGCGCCGCCTCAACCGAAACTTTATGCAAATGCCTGCGCGAAAATAAAATTCCCTGCGCGGCAGTCGAAAATAATTTTGAGGCGATTGAACGCCTTAAAAGTTCTGAAGGTGACGTAAAAATTATTGCCGGTTCGTTATATTTGATAGGAGCCGTGAGAAAATTTATAACGGATTCTTTTGATTAAATGTATAAAAAATTTAAAAGGTGTGACTAAGTGTTTAAAAAATTTTTTGGAGCAATCAATCGCGCTGTCGGCGGGCAAAAAAATGTTCCGCAACGACCAATGCGCCATGAAAACGAAGTCGACCGAGAAATTTCCGCGCTTTATTCAATTCTCGTCGACGTTATGGGTTCGGACAGATTGGTTTTGCAGGCGGGCAAAATGGACGCGCTCCGCTACATGCGTTCGCCCGACCCCGCAGAAAGAATCCTCGCGTTGCGCCGTATCCTTGAAGAAAATCCTACATTATCTCCGCCGCCAAAACCCTCCGAGATTCAAGAGCAATTAATTTATCTTTCGGAGCTGATAGCTGACATTATGGCGCGGCGGCAGGTCGAAGACAAAATCGAACGGAAAATTTCGGAGAAAATGGAAAAAGATCATCAAGAATACGTCAAGGATATTCGCATGCAAGTTTTAAAGGAAGAAAAATCCGAGGAGACGCCGCACGATAAAAAAAAGCGCGAAGAATTGCAAGAACTGGAAGAAATTCATTTGACGCAATCGGTAATGGAACTTCTGCGCCCGCAATCGCTGGAAGAAATTGTCGGACAGGAGCGGGCGGTTAAATCGTTGCGTTCAAAACTCGCCTCGCCTTATCCGCAACATTTGATTCTTTACGGACCGCCGGGCGTCGGCAAAACTACGGCGGCGCGGCTTGTATTGGAGGCTGTTCGCGGCACGGAGTTGAGCCCTTTTGAAGAAAACGCGCCTTTCGTCGAGACGGACGGCACAACTTTGCGCTGGGATCCTCGCGACGTGACAAATCCGCTTTTGGGCTCGGTTCACGACCCGATTTATCAGGGCGCACAAAGGCAACTTGCAGAAAGCGGCATTCCCGAACCGAAGCCCGGACTTGTCACGGAGGCGCACGGCGGCATTTTGTTTATCGACGAGATAGGCGAAATGGATATTATGTTGCAAAATAAATTGCTCAAAGTTTTGGAAGATAAGCGCGTCTTCTTCGAGTCGAGTTATTACGACCCTGCCGACGAAAAAGTTCCGCCGTATGTGAAAATGCTTTTCGAGAACGGTGCGCCCGCCGATTTTGTTTTAATCGGTGCGACGACTCGCGACGCCTCGTCATTAAATCCGGCGTTGCGTTCGCGTTGTGCGGAAATTTATTTCGAGCCGCTGACTCCCGCGCATATCGTCAACATTGTCAAGAACGCCGCAAAAAAATTAAATGTTGAGCTTGAAGACGGACTCGCCGAGACGATTGGCGAATACACGATTGAAGGGCGCAAGGCGATTAATATTCTTGCCGACGCTTACAGCTTGGCACTTGACCGCAACGAAGAAAAAGTTTTGCATATCGACCACCCTATTAAAATTGAAAAGCGCGACGTTTATGAGGTTGCGCAAGTCAGTCGTCTTTATCAATTCGTCACCAAAAAGGCGTCCGGCAAAGCGTTGGTCGGGCATATTTTCGGGCTGGGCGTCAGCGGCTTTATCGGTTCGGTTATCGAGATTGAGGCGGTTGTTTTTCCCGCGGAGAAGGGCAAGGGGACAATCCGATTCAACGAGACGGCGGGCTCAATGGCGAAGGATTCTGTTTTCAATGCGGCGAGCGTCCTGCGTCGGGCGACGGGCAAAGATATTCACGATTTTGACGTTCACATTAACGTTATCGGCGGCGGCAACATTGACGGACCCAGCGCGGGCACGGCGATTCTTGCGGCGTTGGTGAGCGCGGTTACCGGCAAAAAAATTCGGCAGGACGTGGCGGTTACCGGCGAAATTTCATTGCAGGGAAAAGTTCGTCCTGTCGGCGGCGTTTTCGAGAAGGCTTACGGCGCGAAGCAGGCGGGCATTAAAACTTTGGTTATTCCCAAGGAAAATGCAAAAGATATTCCGAGCGGACATTTGGGTTTGAAAATTTTCGCTGTCGACACGGCGGAAGAAGCTTTTAAAAGAATTTTCGCCGATAAAATTGAGTTCGTCGACGCTGAAAAAATTTCTTTGTCCAAGGACGCGCAGATTAAAAAAATTTCTTCGACAAAGGTGACGCCCGAAGAATTGGAAATGTTGACTGCGCCCGTTAAAAATGAGGAGTGATTCAATGAAAATTCCTGCAGTCTCGGTTATAATTCCAATGTACAACGCGGAAAAATTTATCGGCGAATGCCTCGACAGCATTTTGGCACAAACTTTTCAAAATTTTGAAGTTATCGTGGTTGATGACTGCTCAACCGACAACAGTTTCAAGATTGTCGAAAGTTACGCGCCGAAATTTAACGGACAACTTACTTTGACTAAAACGGAAAAAAATTTTGGTTGCGAAGGATATGCGCCGCGAAATATCGGGCTGGGACTTTCGCGCGGCGAATACATTTTTTTTGTTGACGCAGATGACTTTGTTGTCGAAACCGCGTTGGAAATATTACACACGGCGGCAAAGCAATACAAAGCTGATGTCGTCTACACTTCGCATTATTGTTTTCATAATAAGGACGGCAAATTTCAAGAACTTGCCGATATAGAATCCTTTGGAAATGATAAAATGATTTTGACGGTTGACGATCCGGAAAAAATTTTCGGGCAACTTTTTATTGACAATGGAATATATCACATGCCGTGGACAAAATTTGTTGAAAGAAAATTTCTGCTCGAAAATAAAATTGAATTCCCGAAAATATTTTCAGGCGGCGATTTTATTTGGACGATTCAAGTTGTTTACTACGCTAAAAGATTTTTACGCCTTCCAATCGCGCTTTATTTTTATAACGAAAACGCCGACTCGGCTACGCGAAAAAAATATTTTCCCGATAAAAAAATTGTCGATACAGTTAAATCGTTTGTCATGGGCGCGAAGGCTCTGCAAGATTTATCGAATAAGATTGACTTGTTGAAGTGCAATAAAAATTATCTTCTATTTGGGATGGACGTTTTTTTTGGAAATTGTCTCGCACGCAATTCAGAGGCTGGGAAAAATTTTTCTAGCCTTGAGCTTTACGAAATTTTATATAACGGGTTTGATGATTTAATAGTTCCGTATTTATTCACATTGATTAATTTGCAACAAAAAGAACTGTTGAAAATGCAGGAGCGCATTGCCGAGTTGGAAGGTAAGGAGTGATTTTTAAATGGTATCAGCCAAAATGTACGAACTGGGCACGAAGAAATCTACAATCCGAACAATTTTTGAGTTCGGGCGCAAGCGGGCGGCTGAGGTCGGCGAGGAAAATATTTTTGACTTCAGCTTGGGCAATCCAAATGTCCCGACGCCCGATTTTGTTCGCGACGCGGCGATTGAGATTTTGCAGACTTACGAGCCCGCCGCGGTTCACGGCTACACAGTCGCCCCTGGCAACCCGCAAGTTCGCGAGACGCTTGCAAAAAGTATCAACGAACGTTTCGGAACGAATTTCGCGGGAAAAAATCTTTTCGTAACGAGCGGCGCGGCGGCGGCTATTACAATTTGTTTCAAAGCCCTTGCCGAGTCCGGCGACGAGTTCATAACTTTTGCGCCCTATTTCCCCGAATACAAAGTTTTCGTTGAATCGGTCGGCGCGGAGCTAAAAATTGTCAAGGTGCGTCCTGAAGATTGGCAGATCGACTTCGATGACTTCCAAAAACTTTTGTCGCCTAAAACCAAAGCGGTTATCATAAATTCCCCGAACAATCCCAGCGGCGCGGTTTATTCGCAGGAGACGATTAAAAAGCTCACCGACATTTTAAAGCAATCCGGACAAGAAATTTTCCTGATATGCGACGAACCTTATCGCGAGCTTGCTTACGGCGTCGAAGTTCCCTGGGTGACGGATTTTTATAAAAATACTTTGGTCTGTTATTCTTACAGCAAAAGTTTCTCGTTGCCCGGCGAGCGTATCGGTTATATCGTCGTTCCGAGCGAAGTTGCGGACTTCGGAAAAATTTTCGGGGCGATAGCGGGCGCGGCGAGAGTTTTAACTCACGTCAACGCGCCGAGTTTATGGCAGTTGGTTGCGGCCAAATGCGCGGGCAAAAAAATTGACATAAGCCCATACGAAAGGAACGGCAAACTTTTATATGACGGGCTTATTGCGGCGGGCTTTGAATGCGTCAAACCGCAGGGCGCGTTTTATCTTTTCCCGAAAGCCCTTGAGGCGGACGACTATGCTTTTTGCGAGCGGGCGAAGAAATACGATTTACTCCTTGTGCCCGGCGCGGATTTCGGAGCTCCGGGATATTTTCGCGCCGCTTACTGCATAAAAACCGAAACCATTGAGCGTTCCCTGCCGTTGTTCAAGAAGTTGGCGGCGGAGTATCGGAGTTAAACTTATGAAAAAAATTTTATTGATTCTGCTGATAATTTTTACCGTGAGCGGTTGCGGCTCCGACAAAAAGGACGACGACAAATTAAAAATCGTCACGTCATTTTATCCGCTGTACCTTGACGCGCTGAATATTACTCGCGGCGTGAGCGGCGTCGAAGTTATCAATTTAACGCCGCCGCAAACGGGTTGCCTTCACGATTACCAACTTACGCCCGAAGATATGAAAACGCTTGAGACGGCGGATATTTTTATCGTGAACGGGCTGGGCATGGAAAGTTTTCTCGACAAAGTCACGGAGGCGCGTCCGAATTTAAAAATTATAAACGCTTCCGATTCGCCCGAAATTGTCCCGATTATGGAAGACGGCGTTCCCAATCCGCACGTTTGGCTGAGCATAACTTATTCGATTCAGCAGGTGAAAAATATTTTGCGACAACTCAGCGAAATTGACCCCGAACGCGCCGATAAGTACAGAATGCACGCGCTGGAATACGTCGACGAGCTGACCACCTTGCGCGACGAAATGCACTTGTCGCTGACAATGTTGCCCAATAAAGACATTGTGACTTTTCACGAGGCATTTCCTTATTTGGCGACGGAATTTAATTTGAACGTTGCGGCGGTGATTGAGCGCGAGCCCGGCACCGAGCCGACACCCCAGGAACTTGCCGAAACGATTGAAAAAATAAATTCTTTACCCGTCAAAGTTATTTTCACCGAGCCGCAATATTCTCCCAAAGCGGCGGAGACAATCGCCCGCGAAACCGGCGCACAAATTTTTGAACTCGACCCGATTGTAACAGGCGAAGCTAAACCCGAAAATTTAATGGACTACGTCGACAGAATGCTTAACAACGCTTTGACGCTGATTAAAGCACTTCAATAAAAAGTGCTTGCAAAAATTTTTGTACTGTGTTAAACTGCGCAAGCAATCGGGACGTAGCTCAGTTTGGGAGAGCGCTTCCTTGGGGTGGAAGAGGTCGTGAGTTCAAGTCTCGTCGTTCCGACCAATAAAAGAAAATTCAAAGCCTCCGAACTGTTCGGGGGCTTTTTCCGATTAGGAATGAGGAATTAGCAATGAGGAATTTTTTGACGGCGATAATTTTTGCCGCGACGTTGGCAATAAATTTTTTCGCGGAGGCGGCGGACGAGCCGAAAGTTTTGGCGGACTCGGCAATTTTGGTTGAGGCGTCGACGGGGCGAATTATTTACGAAAAAAATTCCGACGACTACCACGAGCCCGCAAGTATGACAAAAATGTTGACGTGTATTCTTGCAATGGAAAAACTCGACCCGCTACAAGAAATTCCCATGAGCCAAGCGGCAATTCTCGCCGAAGACAATACTTTAAGTTGGGCGACGGGCGATTTTGTTTCCGCGCAGGACATGATAACCGCCGTCATGCTCGTTTCTGAAAACGGCGGCGCGATCGCCCTTGCTCAAGCAATCGGCGGAAATATTTCGCAATTCGCCGACATGATGAACGCCAAGGCGGAGAAAATCGGTTGCACGCGCTCGCATTTTGAAAATCCGAACGGCTTGCCCGATCCCAATCACTATTCCACGGCAAAGGATATGGCGCGGATTGCCGTTTACTGCATGAAGAACGACGCCTTCCGAAAAGTTGTCGACACGCGGCGCACTTCAATTCACTGGACTTATCCAAAAGATAAATGGTCGGAGCTCAACAACACGAACGAACTTTTGGGCAAATACAAAGGCGCGAACGGAATTAAAACCGGTTGGACGCGAGCGGCGGGCGGTTGCTTGTCGGCGAGTGCCAAGCGCGGCGAAGTCGAACTTATCGCGATTGTAATGCATTC
>CAMNEX010000030.1 GCA_946536825.1 uncultured Selenomonadales bacterium
ATTCGGTCGCGTTCTTTGTGAAAATAATTTCCTTCGGGCTTGCGTTGAGAAATTTAGCAACCTTGCGGCGGGCGTCCTCATAAACTTTGGTAGCTTTCGCGCTTAGTTCATAAACGCCGCGATGGGGATTGGCATTGCAACCGCCGTAGTAGCCGCAAATCGAACGCACGACGTTTTCGGGCTTTTGAGTGGTCGCGCTGTTGTCTAGATAGGCGAGCGGTTGCCCGTTCATTCTGCTGTGTAAAATCGGGAAGTCGTTCAAAAATTTTTTATCGAATAATTCGCGTTCAATCATTTTGCAAGCCTCCTTTGCAGATTTTCTAAAAGTTCGCCGCGCAGATTGTCATCAGAAACTTTTTCTACAACGGGATTGAACGCCGCCTCGACGATTAGCCGTTCCGCCTCCGCCTTATCAAGCCCGCGGCTCATAAGATAAAAAATTTTCTCCTCGTCAAGCCGCCCGACGCTAACCGCGTGGTGTCCGTCGACTTCGTCTTCTGCGGCAAGCATAAGCGGCACTGAACGATTTCTTGTCTTTGGCGAAAGAATTATCACTTCTTCAAGCTCGCGCCCTGTCGAACCTTTTGCGCCGCGCTGAAAATCCAATGTCCCGCGGAAAATTTTATCGCAATTCTGATTCAATGCGCCGCGGACGTTCATATTTGCCGAAGTCCGCTTGCCGCGCTGACGAATCACGTAATTAAAATCCAATTTCCTATTCCCGTCGCCGAAATAAACCGCGTCCAAATCTGCTGACGAATCGTCGCCGCGCAATTCTATTTCTACGTCCGCTGAATAATCGCCGCGCCCCAAGTCCGCCGAAATAAATTCTACCCGCGCAGATTTCCCGACGGTAATTTTTATTCGCCGCGCAACGTTTTTATCAGCAAGGTTTATCTCGGAAATTTTTTTTATTTCGCCGTCGCCGACTTCTATAAATCTTTCTTCGATCTGCGCGGAAATTTTCTGCGCGTTGACGCCCAGCCATCGCCACGTGCTGAGCGGCATTTCGCCCAAAATTTTTTCGTCCATAAGCTCACCTCGTTTGAAAAATATTTTACACGCAGGCAAAAAAAAATCAACCTCCCGCAAATTTGAGAAGGTTGACGCAAAAAATATTTTTTATCAGAACGCCGGAACAATCGCGCCTTGATATTTGTCTTCGATGAATTTCTTGATTTTGTCGGATTTAATCGTCGTCAAAAGTTTTTTAATGTCGTCGCGATTCTCGTCGCCATCGCGCACCGCAATGATATTCACATACGGCGAATCTTTATCCTCAATGAAAAGCGCGTCTTTCATGGGATTTAAATCGGCGTTGAGTGCAAAATTCGTGTTGATTATTGAAATATCCACGTCCTCAAGCGTGCGCGGGAGTTGAGCTGCTTCGACTTCCTGAATCAGCAAATTTTTCGGATTGGCGGCAATGTCCTGAATGGTCGCCTTTTCTGTTGTGCCCTCTTTGAGTTGGAGCAAGCCCGCCTTTTGTAAAAGAAGAAGTGCGCGTCCGCCATTGGTCGGGTCGTTCGGAATTGAAACCGCCGCGCCGTTGACTAGTTCATTTAAATCCTTAATTTTCTTAGAATAAATTCCCATCGGTTCGACATGGACGCCGCCGGCATTTTTCAGCTTAACGTCCGTGTGTTCGCCGATAAAATCGTTGAGATATGGCTCGTGTTGGAAAAAGTTCGCGTCAAGTTCTTTATCGTTCAGCGCGATATTCGGTTGCACATAGTCATTGAACTCGATAATCTCAAGCTCAATTCCCTGCTCCTTGAGGTCGGGTTTAATCTGCTCCAAAATCTCCGCGTGTGGAGCGGGCGTCGCACCGATTTTTAAAGTTGTCTCGGAACTCGCCGCAGGTTTTTCGCCGTCGCCGCCGCCGCAACCCGTCAATAGAAGCGTCGCCGCCAATGTTATCGCCGCTAAAAATTTCCCTTTCATTGAAAAACTGCCTCCTTTTGATTTTTACGCCGCGAATTATATCAAACTGTGAATTTTTGTCCATAAAAATTTTTCCTTGTTGCCAAATTCTTTTCCGTGTTTTAAAATTCTTGTAAATTTTTTACGGAGGAAATTAAGATGAATTCTATAGAAAAATTCGCCGAAATTTTATCGGGAAGTTCCCAAGCGGTATTTTTCGGCGGCGCGGGCATGTCCACCGAGTCGGGAATACCTGATTTTCGCAGTGCCAACGGAATTTACAATCAAAAACTCCACAAAACCTTTTCGCCTGAAGAAATGGCGTCTCATTCCTTTTTTATTCGTCACCCCGAAGATTTTTTTGCTTTTTATCGCGAGCGTTTTGTTTATCTGGACGCTGAACCCAACGCTGGACACATTGCGCTTGCAAATTTGGAGAAAAAAGGCATTTTAAGCGCGGTTATTACTCAAAATATTGACGGTCTGCACCAAATTGCCGGCTCCAAAGTCGTTTTTGAACTTCACGGCTCAATTCGCAGAAGTTTTTGCGTAAAATGCGGCGAAAAATACGGCGTAGATTTCATTTTGAACAATATTCCGATTCCCTATTGCAAAAAATGCGGCGGCGTTGTCAAGCCCGATGTAGTTCTTTACGGCGAAAATCTCGACAGCGATACCATTTCCAATTCAATTCGCGCCATTTCCGACGCCGATACCCTGATTGTCGGCGGCACAAGTTTAATCGTCTATCCTGCCGCGGGTTTAATCGATTATTTCAGAGGAAAACATTTGATTTTAATTAACAAAACCCCTACGCACGCCGATTCCGACGCAGAACTTGTTATTCGCGAAAATATCGGCGAAACTCTCGCCAAAGCTGTTGCTTTGTTGTCCTAAAGGAGTTTTTTCCTTGAATTTTTTCCAATATATCAATCAAACGCTGAATTCTTCGCGCTCGCTGATTCTTTTTGTAATTTTTGCGGGATTTTTCTTCCTGCGCACAACTTTATTGCCGCTTAGTCACGACGATTACGCCTATGCTTTCATTTGGGACGGCGCGAACGGCGGGAATTTGGATAAAATGTATATCGACCCGCCCGAAGCCGAATCAAGGCAACGCGTCGAATCCCTCAGCGATATTTTTCAGTCTATGGAGTCGCATTATTTCACGTGGGGCGGAAGAATTTTCGCGCACGGGCTCGCGCAATTCTTTATTTGGCTCGGAAAACCCGCTTTTGACGTTGCAAACACCGTTATTTTTATATTCTTAATCCTCACAATCATAAATTTATCAAATACCTGGCTGAAAATCTCGCGAAAAGCACTTGTTTGGATTTTTTTATGCCTGTTTTTATTCTCCGCGGCGTCGCTCATGAGTTTATTTTGGCTGACGGGCTCCTGTAACTATATGTGGATGTCATTTTTCCAATTATTTTTCCTAACACCCTACGTGAAGGCGTTGCGTTCGGGCGAAGCGGGCAATTCAATTCTAAATTTCTTGCTGATGATTCTTTTGGGACTAATGGCGGGCTGGTCCAACGAGGCGGGATCCTTGGCGACAGTTTTTTTAACGATTTTTTTAGTCATAATGTGCAATGTCAAAGGAATTTTCCGCGCATGGATGCCCGCAGGACTTATCGCGCTGATGATCGGCTGTGCTTTTATGATTCTCGCGCCCGGAAATTTTGCAAGATTGGACTTCGCTCACCCGAATTTTGTTTACACCGAAGAAATTTTCTTTGGAAACCTCACAGAAGGCTTTGACAGAGTCGTCGGAGCAGATTTTTTGGCTTTAATACCCATGTTTATCTATTTTTTGCGCCGAAAAGTCGGAGATTTGAACATGGCAGAAATTTTAATGCTTGCATTTGCGGTTGCGGGCTTGTTGGTTCCGACCGCAATGCTTTTTTCTCCCGAATTTAATTTGCGCGTGTCGGTGCCGTCGCTGACTTTTATTTTAGTCGCCTCAACAAGCGCGATTTTGGAAATGGAACGCCAACATTTGAAATTTACGCTGACTTTCCCAAAAAATTTCCTGCGCGGCGTTTCGGTTGTCATAACTTCAATCCTAATCGTTTACTTTACAACTCTTATTTACGTCGACATTTCCATTTTCAACGCGGCGCGGCGGCAAGTCCGTTATATCGAACGAAATTCCGACCTTGACACGATTATTTTGCCGAAAATGCCCATTCGTCACCGCTTTGAAAAAATTCACGGCGACAGAACTGCCGTTCAATATCTGGATTTTTTCGCGGGCATTCGCAACGATAAAAATTTCTGCCTCAACATTTTAGTCGCTCAATATTACGGCGTCCGACACGTCGTCGCCGCCAATGAATAAATTTTAGGAGGTTTTGAAATGAAATCCGCCGCTGAAACTTTTGATTTTGTCCGCGCCGCGCTCAATCTGTTTAAAGCCGTTCCCAATCTTGAAGATAAAAATTTTCCGCCGTATGTTTTGAACAACGCGGAAAATCTTGCGAACGGATTTTTTGTCACGGAAAAAGCTTTTGGCGTTTGTCCCTGCGTTGCCGACGAAAAAATTTTCAACTTCCTTAAATATAAATTCGGCAGTAATATTTTTGAATTGAATCGGGGCTTTTATAAATCTTTTAAGACTGTCGCCGACAGCACGCCGCAAAAAATTTTGATAAATAAACTCCTCCACTACATGTCGACTTACGGTATGGAGGAGCTCGGCATTTTCGATAGGGAACTTGTTTATATTCCCAACGACGTTTTGGAATTGCCCGCCGACGCCACGCCGATAAAAATCACCGTCATTGACGCAATCGACAACGCCGAAATTAAATCGCGTGCCGTAAAAATGATTCAAGCGGGCGCGGCTCTCTCCGCCGAAACGCTCGAAAGTCTCGCCGCCATTGTAAAATTTCTCGATATTGAATTGAACGTCGACGAAGTGCCAAATAAAGAATTCGCTGTCAGACTTTGCGCTTTGCTGGACGTTTTGCCCGAAGACCCTGTACAATTTCTGCGCCTCATGATTTACAAAGCCGGCGGCTCAACTTTGCTGATAAAGGACGCCGAAACCTTTGACGCATTGAAAAATTCCGCGGCAAATTTCGACGAAGATTTTTCAAAATACATTACAAAAAACGGGCTTGATAAACTGGCGGGAATTTTCCACAGATTTAAACCGCTGTGGTTGGCTTTCAAGCCGCATTCCGCTTACATGCGCTCCACGATAAATAAAATGCGCAAACTCGCCGACCGTTATCATAAGCCCGTTGCGCCGAAATTTTTGGAGCATTTGACTTCCGCTGAAGAAATTAATCTCGACCGGCTTAAAAACGAACTCGCAAAGATCACGCCTTACAGAAAAATTTCTCTGGCAAATGCCGTGCTTTATCGCCTTGTCGCGCCCGAAAGTATCGTTTACCACATTCGCAACGGAAAAGCTTTCGCTGATGAATATCGCGGCGGTTTGAAGTTCGACGCGCAAAAAATTCTCGACGCGATTATTGATTCAATCGTCGCTGATATTGCGCCGAATGTCTGCGGCAAAAAAATTTATATTCCTGAACGCTTTGACTATGCCGCGCCCGTCAGCGAGAAAAAATTTGTCGGAAATATTCCTTACGGCTCGTCCTACACCTTCGCGGGCAATTCGGTTGTCATCGGCGTTCACTGGTTTAATCTGCTTGAAGGCGGCGGGGAAATGCGCATTGATTTGGACTTGCATTTGAATTCCGAGAAAATCGACATCGGTTGGCAAAACGATTTTGAAGAAGAGAATTTTATCAACACCAGGGAACGCAAGATAATTTTTTCGGGTGACATGACGGACGCCCCCATTGCGCAGGGCGGCGCGACGGAAGCTTTTTTTGTCGGCGAATCGCTTACCGATGAATTGCTTATGACAAATATCAACAATTACACTTACAGCCAAGACAAAATCGTGCCGTTCAAGCTGATTCTTGCCGACGTGAATCAAGACAGCATTGACAGAAAATATCTGATTGATGCGCACGAAATTGCTTTTTGCGTGCCCTGTGAAATTTCTTCGGGCGAAATGTTTCTCGGCTTTTTGCGCTCCGACGCAAGCGGCGCGAAAAAATTTTATTTTTCTTCGGGGAATATGGGCAAAAGAATCGTCTCCAGAAGCGACAACCTTACTGAACGGATTATTTCCGCGCAGTCCACAGTTTTTGAATCGCGACTGAGTTTAAATGCGCTTTTGAAAAAATCCGGAGCCGTTCTTGTCGACAGCTCCGACTGTGATATAAATCTTGACCCCGCCGAAGTCACTAAAGATATTTTGCTCGGCTTGTTTGCAAAATAAAATTTTCGACAAAAAAAAATCCCTCGCGTGTTGCGGGGGAAATTTTTTTATAAAATTTTTCTCAAGGCTTGACCGGTGTAAGAATTCTCGACGCGGGCAACTTCTTCCGGCGTGCCGCTGGCAATGACTTCGCCGCCTTTGTCGCCGCCGTCCTGCCCCAAATCAATAATGTAATCGGCGCATTTTATCACGTCCAGATTGTGTTCGATAATCAAAACCGTGTCGCCGCGCTCGACAAGCCGCTGAATCACATCGATTAATTTTTTCACGTCATCGAAGTGCAAACCGGTTGTCGGCTCGTCCATGATATAAATATTCGCCGCTCTGGCGAGTGGTCGCGCCAATTCGTAGGCAAGCTTGACGCGCTGAGCCTCGCCGCCGCTGAAAGTATTCGCGCTTTGTCCCAATTCGATATAACCCAAGCCCACGTCGTGAAGAACTTGCAACATGCGCTTAATTGTCGGGACGTTCTCGAAAAAATTCAACGCCTCGTCAACGGGCATGTTCAAAACGTCGGAAATATTTTTGCCCTTGTATTTAACCTCCAAAGTTTCCGCGTTAAATCTCGTGCCCTTGCAAACATCGCATGTAACGTAAACATCGGGCAGAAAGTTCATCGGGATTTTCAAAACGCCGTTTCCGCCGCAACTTTCGCAACGCCCGCCTTTAACGTTAAAACTGAATCGCCCCGCCTTGTAGCCGCGCATTTTCGCGCCGTTGGTTTCGGCGAAAAGTTTTCGGATATGGTCGGCAACGCCCGTGTAAGTCGCAATGTTTGAACGCGGCGTCCTGCCAATCGGGTCTTGATCAATCATTGTAACTTTGCTTATCCCCAATTCCGCGAGATTCATTTCCTTGAGGCGCGGATAAATAATTTCCTCAACCAGCGTCGATTTTCCGCTACCCGATACGCCCGTTATCAGCGTCAAAGCGCGGAGCGGAATTTTCACGGAAATATTTTTTAAATTATTTTTATCGGCGTCGGCAAATTCCAAAGTTTGCGAAATATCCCTGCGCGTCGTCGGCACGGGGATAATTTTTCTGCCGCTAAGGTAATCGCCCGTCAAAGAATTTTCGACGCGGGAAATTTCTTCCGCCGTCCCTTGCGCGATAACTTCGCCGCCCTGCTTGCCCGCGCCGCGTCCCATGTCGACAATTTCGTCAGCCGTGCGGATTGTCTCCTCGTCATGTTCTACAACAATCAGCGTATTGCCCAGGTCGCGCAGATTTTTTAACGTCGCCAAAAGTTTTTGATTGTCGTGTTGGTGAAGTCCGATTGAAGGTTCGTCGAGGACGTAAAGCACGCCCGTCAACGCCGAGCCGATTTGCGTCGCCAATCTGATTCTTTGAGATTCTCCGCCGGAAAGCGTCGCGGATTTTCTCGACAAGCTCAAATAATCCAAGCCCACGTCGCATAAAAATTTCAGCCGCGAATTAATTTCCTTAAGAACCTGCGCAGAAATTTTTTTATCGGTCTCGTCAAGCTCAAGGGCGGCGAAAAATTTTTTGCAAGCGTCAACCGACATGTCAACAACCTGCGCGATATTTTTTTCGCCGACGGTTATGCTCAAGGCTTCGGGATTCAATCTGTGTCCGTGGCAGGCGGGGCAAACGTCTTCGGGCAAATCGGTATTTTTAAATTCGTGGACGGCGAGCATCCACTCGTACATCGTCGACCAGTCGCGAAGATCGAAAATTTTTCCAAGCCCGTTGCATTTCGGGCAAGCTCCCTTCGGGCTGTTGAAAGAAAAAAGTTGCGGCGTAATTTCCGGCAAACTTATTCCGCAATCCACGCAGGCATTTTTTTCGCTGAAAGTCAAAATTTTATCGCCTGCTTCAACAAAAACAATTCCGTTGCCGAATTTCAGCGCGGTCTCCAAGGAGTCGGCAAGCCGCGAGCGAATTCCGTCACGAATAATCAATCTGTCAACGACAAGTTCAATGGAATGTTTTTTGGTTTTGGCGAGGGAAATTTCTTCGTCGAGTTCGCGAATTTCTCCGTCAACTTTAACGCGGACAAAACCCGCCGCGCTGAGCTTGTCGAAAATTTCTTTGTGAGTTCCTTTTTTCTGATTGACAATCGGCGCGAGCAAAAGAAATTTTGTGCCTTCGTCAAGTTGCAAAATCTGCGCAAGTATTTGGTCGACGCTCTGACTTTTGACGGGCTTGCCGCATTTCGGGCAATGAGGCTTGCCGATTCGGGCGAAAAGCAACCGCAAATAATCATAAATCTCCGTGACGGTTCCGACAGTCGAGCGCGGATTGTTGTTGGTAGTTTTCTGATTAATCGCGATGGCGGGACTCAAGCCCTCAATCAACTCAACGTCGGGTTTATCGGGCAGTCCCAAAAATTGTCGGGCGTAACTCGACAGCGACTCCATATAACGCCGCTGACCCTCGGCATAAATCGTGTCAAAGGCGAGCGAACTTTTGCCGCTACCCGATACGCCCGTTACCACGACAAATTTATTGCGGGGAATTTCGACGCTGATATTTTTCAAGTTATGGACGCGAGCCCCGCGAATTTTTATCCAATCCAAAATTATTTTCCTTCCTTATCTGATATAAATTAAATTCCTCGTTGCCGTAAACGTGAACATATTTTTTGTCGTGCTTGACCAGCTCGGCAACCGACGGATAATAATCGATTTTCTTAAACAAAACATAATCCGCCCAGCGCAAAGATTTTTCTTCGTCCTCCAAAAGATAATAGCTGTAAACATTTGTATTCAGATAAAGCACACGCGGCTTGGAGAAAAAAATAACTTTGTCGGCAGGAATATTTTTCTTTATGAAGTCGTAAGTTTCAATCGCCGCCGCGGTGTAGGCTTGATTGGTGTCGCGCCCCTCCGCGTGAAAAATTATTATCGCCGCCGCGCTGAAAATTAAACTCGTCGTCAGCAGAGAAATCGCCACGAACTTTTTTGGACGAAAATTTTTTATGCCGATATAAGCAAAGCGGACAATGAACGGAATTATCCCGAACATGTATCGGAAGCCCGTCTGCGCGGTGAAGGCGGAAATTATCGCGAAGGTGAACGCGATATAAAAAATTAAAAATCTGTCCTCGGCAAAATTTTTAATCGCGCCGAAAATCGCCAACGCCCCGATTAAAATCGCCGCCAAAAGATACAGCGAATGCTCCGCGCCGTTGTAGTAAATCAGTTTTAAATTCGGCAGGAAAAATGTTCCCAGCGTTTCAAAATAATAGAACGCTTGCGCCAAAATGTCGAGCGGCTTAAAGGAAAATGTCACCAGATAGCCTGCGTTGTCTTGAATTGCAATTTGCGGCAGGAGTCGCGAGAAAATCGCGCTCAAAATTCCGTAAGTCAGATACGGCGCGGAGTATGGAAAAATTTTTTTCATGGCAGATTTTTTTAGCGGGAAATTTTTCAGCGTAAAAATATCTTCCAGAATCAGAGCCGCCAAAAGTGCAACGCCCAAAGTCCGCGTGTTCACCGAGAAAAAAATTGCCACGCCGATAAGTACGCCGTAAAGTTTGAAATTCGCCGCGGATTTTCTTTTGTAGAAGAAAAAAATCGCTGCCATTGAGAAAAATAAAAAAGGAAACTCCGACATGATATTATCCACGGAGAAAAGATAATTGGCGTTGAACATTAAAATTGCGACGAGGCTTGCCGCCGTTGTGAAATTTTCTTTCAGGCGCAGGAAACAGAAAAAAATTGCCCACGCCGCCGCCAATAAAAATACCGACGCCAATTTGAAGGCGTATAAATTCAGCCCGAAAAGCGCGTAAATCGGCGCGAGAATCAGCGCGGTGCCCCAAGGATACATGAGCGGCGAAAATCCCGGCGTCGAGTGCGAAATTATAAACGTCTGCTTTTCGAGCCAAGAATTTACGTCGCCGCTTGCAACCGCACGAGCCTGCGCAAGGTATAAGCTGAAGTCGCCGCCCCAATGATGTCCTTCGCACAAAATAAATATCGACGCAAAAAACATGAATAGGAAACAAAAAATTATAAATGCGCCGTCGCGAGTTTTGCCAAGAAATTTTTCCGCATTATCGGCGGCGCGTCGAAACTTGACGCTTTTGAAATACGCCGCAACCGGCAAAAAGAAAATTATTAACTGACAAATCACAAATTCAATTTCCACGACAAGCCCGCCTCCTTAAAAAAACAGCCGCCCGAATCGCGCAGGTCGGACGGTTTTTTGTTCGGAAAAAATTTTTTACTCGGCGATAACTTTCATTGTCGGGAAAAGCAAAACGTCGCGGATTGACGGCGCGTCAGTCAAGAACATAACCAAGCGGTCGACGCCGATACCCAATCCGCCCGTCGGAGGCATGCCGAATTCCAAAGCGCGGATAAAATCTTCGTCCATGACGTGCGCTTCTTCGTCGCCCGCCTCGCGCTGTTTTAATTGCTCCTCGAAACGCGCCCGCTGATCTATTGGGTCATTGAGCTCCGTGAAACCGTTCGCCAATTCCCGCCCATAAACAAAAAATTCAAAGCGGTCAGTAACTCGCGGGTCGTCGAAATTTTTCTTTGCAAGCGGAGAAATTTCCGTCGGGTGATGAGTTATAAAAATCGGCTGAATTAAATCGTCCTCAACTTTCGCCTCAAACGCCGCGTTCAAAATTCCGCCTATGCCAAAACGCTTTTCATAAGCAACGCCCAATTCGTCCGCCATTGCTCGCGCCTCTTCGACAGTTTCGCAGGACAGAAAATCTTTCCCTGTTTTGTTTTTAACGGCGTCATTCATGCTAAGTTGCGGAGCCTCCGCCAAATCCATTTCCACGCCCTGATAATTAATTTTCGTCGTGCCGTTGACAGCCAACGCCGCCGCGCAGACAATGCCCCGCGTCACTTCGATTAAGTCGCGATAATCGCCGTAAGCTTGATAAATTTCAACCGACGTGAATTCGGGATTGTGCCGAATATCCATGCCCTCATTGCGAAAAACTCTGCCCAATTCGTAGACGCGCTCGAAGCCGCCGACGATTAATCTTTTCAAGTTAAGTTCGGTTGCAATTCTTAGATAAAGGTCGGCGTCAAGGGCGTTGTGGTGAGTTATGAAAGGCTTAGCCGCCGCGCCGCCCGCTATCGTCGACAAAACCGGCGTTTCTACTTCGATAAAGTCGCGCTCGTCAAGATATTTGCGAATCGCCTTGATAACTTTGTCGCGCTTGATAAAAGTTTCGCGAACTTCGGGATTCATAATCAAATCCAGATAGCGTTGACGATAGCGAATTTCAACATCTTTAAGCCCGTGAAATTTTTCGGGCAAAGGTCGAAGCGACTTCGCCAGAATTTTAAAATCCTCAACGCGAACAGTCAGCTCGCCGCGTTTGGTTTTGAAAACTTGTCCGCGAATGCCGATTATGTCGCCAATGTCCAAAAGTTTGAACTCGCTGTATTTTTCTTCGCCGAGAATGTCAAGCTTGAAATAAATTTGAATCGCGCCGCTCCTGTCGGCAAGAGTCGCAAAACTCGCCTTGCCGTGTCCGCGAATCGCCATAAGTCGTCCGGCAATCGAAACTTCGCCCGCGTCGACTTCGCCTTCAATCTCGCCGAATTCTGCGCGAACGTCCGCCGCATGATGAGTAATTTCATAACGCGCCCCGAACGGCTCAACGCCTTTATCGATAAAGCCCTTGAGTTTTTCGCGCCGAATTTTTATCAAATCATTTTCGTCAAGCGTTTGATTCTGAAAATTTTTTGCCATGAATAATCCTCCCAACTTGTAAGTTCGCTTACTTTAACATTTCCGCCGCGTTTTATCAATCTTTGTTTTGCCGCGGCGATTATTGAAAAAATTTTTAGCCCGTGTTAAACTTTTTAAAATTTTCTCGGAGGCTTATCAATGGAAAAATTTAAAGTGATTCTCGTCGTGCTGAACAAAAATTTTTTGCGGAACGCGTTGACGATTTTAAATTACAATCGAACAATGCCCGTTGCCATTTTAACCGACGACGGCGCGGAAAAATTTGTCGCGCTCAATGACAAAATCAGAATTCAAGTTCTGCCGATTGCGTCGCTGAATCAAGTTTTGGAGATCGGGAAAAATTTTCTGTGGCTGATTTGCGGCAGAAATTCGGACAAAGACGCGCCCGACAAGTTGAAAAAATTTTTGGCGGCTAACGAAGTGCCCGAAGAAAATATCATCAACTTTGAATTGACGGAACAAATTAATCCCGTTTGGCTTGCCAATCTCCGCCACGTTGAAGAAAATTCCGCGGATTGCTTCGCGACGGGCGACAGCTTTACGGAATGCGGTTTGGATTTTAAAAATATCCCCGACGTTAAAGGCGTAAATCTCGCCGCGCCGAGTCAAGATTTGCGGCAGAGTTTTTTTATCGCCCGACACATTTTCAAAAACGCAAAGCGCGGTTCGATTAAATTTGTATTTATCGGGCTTGCGCCTTATTCTTTGCGCGTCGACAACAGGAAAAATTTCTCGACCTGCGCGGAACATTTTTCTTATTCGATTGCTCTGCGCGAAAATCCCGAAATTAATTCCGCTCATGACAAATTGCTTGCCGAACTCCTGAGCGATAACCTTGCAAAAATTTTTTCGTCCGTGACGCCCGCGCAGGCTGATTTAAATTTCGACAAGCTCAGAACCGCGCGGAATAAAAAAATTTCCGTCGCCGACATGACGAATTGGGAAGAAGAATCTGCGCGGCTGACGAAAAATTTTGACGCCGCGATTGTCAAAGATAATCTGCAGATTTTGGAAAATTATATAAATCTCTGCTTGGATAACGGCGCGAGACCCGTCGGAATTTTATTTCCGTTCGCAACCGTTCTGCGCGAAAATTACGGCGAGGAAATTTTAATGCCGCTTCGCCGCGAACTTCACAATCTGGAAAAATTTTATGACTTTACGTTTATCGACCTGTTCGACGCGCAGACCGATTATGAATCCTTCAGCGACATGACGCATTTAAATTTAAAGGGCGCGGCGATTGCAAGCACTGCGATTGATTTTGAACTGCGCGGAAAAGATTTTCTGCCGCCGGAAAAAATTTCGCGGCTGAATTACGAACAAATTTTTGACGTGTCAAATTTTTTGCAAAAGGACGCTTACAACGAGAGCATAGAAAAATATTTCAAGCTCGCGGCAAAAAAAATTCGGCATAAGAAAAAAATCAAAGTCGGCTTTGTCTCCGACGATCCGTCAATGTGGTGCGGCGATTATCTTTACAATCTTTTTGCGAAGAATAAAAATTGCGAAACGACTTTTTTTCTTTGCTTGCAAAAAAGTCTGCGCGGTCAACCGCTCGTCTTGGAGGATTTCAAGCGCGGGCTGGACGGTTTTAAATCTCGCGGAATAAACGTCGTCGGCGTGGTTAACGACGAACAAAATTTTCCCTCGCAGGACGTTTTGATTATTTTGCGCCCGTATTTTCAATATCTGCCCAAAGCCTTTGAGTTGTCGTCAATCGGCGCGGAAACTTTGATGTTTTATATTCCTTACGGCTTCAACACGTCCGGTTGGAATATTTACGACACGCCGATTTATCATTTGGGTCGGAAACTTTTCTTCGACACGCAATTTCATATCAATTTGCTTGAAAAAAAATGTCGGACGGGAATGCCTCGCGGACTTTACAGCGGCTATCCAAAACTCGACGCCTTTTATAAAAATCCCGACGCGCTCAAGTTTGATTGGAAGATGACGCGCCCCGACGCTAAAAAAATTATCTGGGCTCCGCATTGGTCGATAGCCAGCGGCATTTTGTATTCGACTTTCCAACACAATTATAAATTTATGTACGAATTTGCCAAAGCGCACCCCGAAACGTCCTGGGTAGTCAAGCCGCACCCCATGCTTTTGGCGTCGGCAGTCGGACACAGAGTTTTTCCCTCCAACGAAGCTTTCAAAGAATATCTGCAGGCGTGGGAAAATCTACCCAATGCAAAAGTTTTCACGGGCTCATATTATCAAGGACTCTTCGCAACTTCCGACGGCATGATTATGGATTGCGGCTCGTGGATCGGCGAATATCAATACACTCACAAGCCCATGATTTTTTTGACTCGCGACACGCAACATTTTAACGAATTGGGCGATGAAATTATGAAAGTACTTTATCGCGTCGACGGCAGAAATTTAAAAGGAATTTCCGAACTCCTGCAGAAAATTTTTATTGGTGGAGAAGACACAATGTTTGAGGCGCGCAGAGAATTTTTCGATAAACATATGAATTACATGCAGACAAACGGCATGACCGCAAGCGATTTTATTTTCAAAACCATTGCGAAGGAATTGCGGCTCTGAAATATTTTTCGGGAGGAAGTTTATGGGAAAGGGAATAAACCGGTTGGAGGCAATTACTCAACAAAACGAATTGCTCAAAGAACAAAACGATTTACTTCGCGAACAGAACGAACTTTTGCGGCAGGGGAAGTCAAACAACCGAGAAATTTTTATCGAAAACATTGACCGCGACGAAATGCGAAACGGTTTTCTCGTCACAAGTCATAGAAAAAAATTGTGGAATGTTCAACTCGGCTTGATAAAGGAATTCGCCCGAATTTGCGAGAAACACAATTTGCGCTGGTTTGCAATCGGCGGAACACTTATGGGGGCGGCGCGACATAAAGGCTTTATTCCGTGGGATGACGACGTTGATTTGGCGATGTTGCGTCCGGAATTTGAGAAATTAAAAAAAATCGCTCCGCAAGAATTTAAAGCTCCGTATTTTTTCGACGCCTGGTATAATTACAAATTGGAAAGTGAAGCAAAAAAATCCGCGCCGGACGAAGAAAATCTCCAATTAGTTAAGCTTGAGCAAGAAAAAAATTTGGCGGGCTGGTGGCCGTTTTGGCCTATGATAAAAATAAGAGACAGTCGCACGAGCATGATTCAATGGTCGGAGCGTCGACACGTCAATCAAGGAATTTGGATTGATATATTTCCTTACGACGTGGCACCGCCCTTCGTCGACAACAAACAGACAATAAAATTCAATGTGGCGCGGGAATTTTTTATCGCGTTGTCTTTCCCGAATCACATAAGGGAGGCGATAAAAAATAAAAATTCTTTCACGTTGTCTTACAAGTCATTGATCGATTTTATGGAAAAGCTGACGTTCAGGCAAAAAGCGTTGCAGGTTGAAGAAATTTTGTCAAACATATTCCCTTATTCTCAACGCTTAACCGAATTCAGAGACTTTGTTACCAACAGAAATAAAGCAGTCTATGACGTGAAAGATTTTTCGGACGTTACGTATCTGCCGTTTGAAAAAATAGAATTGCCTGCACCGATTGGTTGGGAAAATATTTTGACGTCTCGTTATGGCGATTGGCGCAAAATGATTTACATTCCGCCGCACGTCACAGACTACACTGCGGATTTTTCTTACGAAGAATATTTTAAGAAAATGGCGCGGAAAACTTTAATCTCGGATAAAAATTCGGTTAAAACAATTTTGATTGAAGAGAATACCAATTTATAACTATTTTTAGGAGGTGAAATGCGGCAGAAATTTTTTGTCGCAAATTTTTTATGAGTACATTTGCATTATTGCTCGCTTCGGGTAAGGGACAGCGCACGCGTCAGGATATTCCTAAACAATTTATAAACGTCTATGACAAGCCGATAATTATTTACACGCTGGAAAATTTTCAGCGGCACCCCGAAATTGACGGAATAGTTGTCGTTTGTCTGGACGGCTGGCAGGATATTCTTCGCGCCTATTCTCGCCAATACAACATAACCAAGCTAAAAAAAATCGTCAACGGCGGCGCGACTGTCCAAGAATCCTGCCGCAATGGAGTTTTCGCTATGAAAGAATTCTGCGCGGACGAGGATATTGTTGTTATTCATGACGGAATTCGCCCAATGGTTGACGAAGAAGTTCTCTCCGACGTTATCGCGACTTGCAGGAAATACGGCAACGGAGTCACTAGCCTTCCTTACAACGAACAGATTTTTAAAAAGACCGACGAGACTTGCACAAAAGAATATATCGTTCGCGACACGCTCCGCCGCGTTCAAACTCCGCAAGCCTACAAGTTCGGAAAACTTTTTTGGGCTTATGAAAAGGCGTTCGCCGAAGGCACGGGAATTTACGGTTCCTCCTACGTCAATACAATGATGGTTGATTTGGGCGAAACGCTTTA
>CAMNEX010000031.1 GCA_946536825.1 uncultured Selenomonadales bacterium
CATCTTTGTCGTTTTTGGTGTTAGCTTTGAGACCGCTCTTGAGACCTTTGACAACCGCGAGAACCGCGCTACTGCTTGCCGCAACGTTGGTAATTGTGGTGTCCGTTACAGCCCAGCCCGCTTCTGTCTTGCCTTTGAGCGTGGCGGTTGTGCCGCTGACTGTCCAAGTAAGTTCGGAGCCGTCACTTAATGCAGTTGCTTTAAATACATCTTCGTCAACCTTAAGTTTGTAGCCCGACTGGCTCTTTTTGGTGTCGAGCGTAACTTTATTCCCGCACAATTCGGCGTCGGTGAACTTAATCGTTTTGCCTTCAAGTTTAATTCCTGCAATGCTACTTGTAACGCCTTCCGTGGTTTCTTCGTGTTCGTAAGCCGCCGCGAGTTTATTTTTGTCGAGACCCGTAATTGTCGCGTAAATAACATCTTTGTTGTCTTTATCCTTAGCGACGGTTTCTTTGTGATAAATGACGGTGTTTTTGGCGGCGTCGTATTCGTAATAGGCGGGAATGACTTTTTCATAAACCGCGGTGGTTCCGTTAATGCGCCAAACATCTACGCCATTTTTAACTTTGCTGTCACCTTGGAGGATAACGTCATTGTCCAGTTTGAGTTTGTAGTTGGCGTTGGTGATTGTGACGTTTCCTGTGCTGAGTGCCGACGCCGAAATAGTGACAGTGTGAATACCCGTCGTTTCATTCTTTGTGACGGTAATACCTTTACTCTCTAAACTAGATTCAGTTTCGCCGGTCGCCGTGTTCCAGGCAGCGTCTTTGTTGAGACCTTTAATTTCAAGTATCTTTTGGCTTTGCTGTACGCCGTTCTTGACAGTTGAAGGTTTGGTGTAAATGGCGTTTTTGCTGTCCGCCGAAAGAGTGAAGCCGCCTTCTTCGTAGATAGCGTTCAGAGTTGCGACGCCGTTTTTGTAAGTCCAAGCTTCGTCACTTGTCGCGGGAGCCGCAATGGCAGTGTTACCTTCCTCTGATTTGTCAAGTACAAGAATATAATCTTCTTTTGCGCCGACCGAAATATTAGTTGTGGCTTGTGCGCCTTTGTACAGCGTGATTACGCCGGCTTCCTTCAAATTGTTGCTCTCGTACACGGGAGCTTTTGTAATTTCCATGACGAGAGTTTTAGTAGTCTTGCCGGTATTTTCGTCTTTGGTTACGGCATAAACTTTGTTGACCTCGTCAAACGTGCCGACGACGAGATCTTTGGCAAGCCCTTTGACAGTTGCTTTAGCCGCGCTACCTTTAGAAGTTGCCGTGTAGATAATGGATTTGCCGTCCGCCGCTTTGGAATAGTGAGTGGGAGCAGCAGTTTTGAAAGTCGCCGTCGTACCGCTGATTGCCCAGAGATCTTTTTCCGCGGTAGTCGTGTCAACCTTGTTGTTGGTTGAAGTGGTATCAATGGCGAGCGTGTAATTTTCTTTGGCTCCGACAGTTACCTTGGTTGTGCCCAAAACGCGATTGTCCAGAGTGATAACGCCGCCGCTCACGGAGATACCTGCAATGGTAGGTTCGCCGGCGGCTTCTGCGTCTTCGTCATAAATTTTGCCGGCTGTGTTGGTTGCGTCTTCTTTTTTAGCCGCCGCGGTTTCGGCGTCGCCCGTGCCCTTCAACAGACCGCTGAGCGTTGCAAGCGTCGTGGTTTTCGCCGCGGTGTAGTTGATTTTGGTTCCGGCGATTGCCCAACCTTCGTCCGTGTCAATCTTGTAGGTTGCCTTGGTGCCGTTGCTTGCCGTTACCCAATAATTTCCTTTACCCGTGCTAAATCCGAGCGTGCCGTCCTGGTTGGCTTCACTTGAAGCAAAAGCAAGGATATAAGCTCCGCCGTTGCTGAGAGTGAGTGAGGCGGCTTTAGCAAGTGCGTCTTTACCTATGGTGATTGTTGTGCCGAGCTTACTGCTATCTTCGAGCTCGACGTTACTGCTTGAAGCCTCTGCACCGAGACCCGTGATTTTTGCGAGAACTGCGCCTTTTTTTTCCGCCTGGAAGGTGAACTTGTTGTCAGCGACAATGTAGCCCTTAGACAAATCGCCTTTTACAGTTGCCGTCTTGGAGCTCGTGCCGGTAAATTCCACAGTCGCGTCGCCGTCCAACTTAACTTCGGAAATGTCATCCGCAACCAATTTGTAAGCAGAGCCGTTGCTCAACGAGAGGCTGACATTTTTATCAGCGAGGGCATCTTCTGTCAGCTTAATCTCTGTGTCGCTGATAGTAATTGCGTTACTGGGATTGCCGTCTGCGTCAGTAAACCCCCCGTCGGTTATAGCCTTTTTAAGACCAGTATTGAGACCCGCAACCGACGCCAATTTCTGATTGACTTTTGCCGTTGAAATGTAGCTTACGCTCTTGCCGTCAGCGGCGAGCTTGTAACCTATCGGAATATCACCGTTGATAGTCAAAGTGCCATTGCTCACTGTTGACGTTATGTTGGTGAATTCTGATTTGGTGACATCATTGGCAAGTTCCAATGTGCAAGAATAGCCGGTGCCCGAAGTAACAGAGACCTTACTTGCGCCTTTCAGCGCGGCGGCATTGAGTCTGATTTTCCCTTCGCCGGTGTCATTGATGACAGCTTGAACGCCATCGATGCCATACTCGCTCGCCGTGGTACCGGTTGGAAGACCCGTTACCTTTGCCGCGACCTTACCTTCGATTGTGTAAGTTGCCGTTGTTCCTGAAATCGACCAACTCCCCATTACATTTGCCATGAGTTATCCGCTCCTTTCCATAAAAAACCAAAAAACTTCCTTGTAGCGATTTACATTATAAGTTTCATAAGAAATTAATGCAAGCGTTTAACGAAAACATTTTTTTTAAGTTGTATTAGATATTCTTCAAGCTTTTAAACGGTTGACAGCGGCGGCAAGCCGCATATAATTTTATTACTGCTTTAATTTTATCGTAGGTTTGAAGAAAAAAATAAATCGCGGAGGGAAAAAAATGTCGAAAATAAAAGATAAGTCGCTGGCGGCGTCCGGGCGGGCGAAAATTGAATGGGTAAAAAATTTTATGCCAGTAATGAGCGCGATTGACAGGGAGTTTTCGCAATCGAAGCCGTTCGCAGGGAAAAAAATTTCGATAACGTTGCACTTGGAGGCGAAGACAGCTTACATGGCGGAAGTATTTCGCGACGCGGGTGCGCAGGTCGTTATCACGGGCTCCAATCCTCTTTCCACGCAGGACGATGTTGCGGCGGCACTGGCGGCGGCGGGCGTTGAGGTTTATGCGACGCACGGTTGTTCGGCGGAAGAGTACAACGCTTATTTGAATAAGGCGGCGGACTTCGCGCCCGATATTTTTATTGACGACGGCGGCGACTTCACGGAATTGATTCACACGACACGCCGCGACGCGCTGAAAAATATTTTGGGCGGCTCGGAGGAGACGACGACGGGCGTTTTGCGACTCCGCGCCCTTGAAAAAAATAACGCGCTCGCCTTTCCGATGATTGCCGCCAATGACGCCTATTGCAAATTTTTGTTTGACAATCGCTACGGCACGGGGCAATCGACTTGGGACGGGATAATGCGGACGACAAATTTGGTTATCGCGGGCAAAACGGTTGTCATTGCGGGTTACGGTTGGTGCGGCAAGGGCGGCGCAATGCGTGCTCGCGGGCTCGGCGCAAATGTCATAGTCACGGAAGTCGATCCGATTAAAGCCATTGAGGCTGTCTTTGACGGCTTCCGCGTCATGACAATGAACGAGGCGGCTCCATTCGGAGATATTTTCCTGACGTTGACGGGCGATATTGACGTTATCACGGGCGAACATTATCCGCTTATGAAAAACGGCGCAATGCTTGCCAACGCGGGGCATTTCGACGTTGAAATAAATATTCCCGAACTCGCCGCGCAGTCAATCAGCAGGAAAGTTGTTCGCAATAACGTCGAAGAATTTTTGCAAAAGGACGGGCGGAAAATTTATCTTTTGGCGGAAGGGCGGCTGGTAAATTTGGCGAGCGGCGACGGACATCCCGCCGAGATTATGGATTTGAGTTTTGCGGTTCAATTCTTCAGCGCGGCGCATATTCTGCACAATCACGACAAGTTGGAGAAAAAAGTTTATCTCATGCCCGAAGAAATCAATAACAAAATTGCGGAGATAAAACTTGATTCAATGGGCATTAAAATCGACGAGTTGTCAGCCGCGCAGAAAAAATATTTGGGGGTATAAATATGGATAAAAATAATTTTGTGATTAAAGGCGTGAAAATGTTCAAACCTTCGGGCGCGGTCGAGGCGGCGAATATTCATGTCAGCGGCGATAAAATTTCCGAGATAAGCAAAGGCGAAGTCGCGGGCGAAAATATGATTGACGGCTACGGGAAATTCGCGACGCCCGGACTTGTCAACGCGCATACTCACGCCTCGATGACTTTGCTGCGCAGTTATTCGGACGACAAAGCTTTAATGGATTGGCTCCAAAAAGATATTTGGCCAATAGAAGCGAAAATGAAACGGCGCGATATCTATTGGGGCGCGGCGTTGGCGGCGGTTGAAATGATTAAAAGCGGGACAACCGCCTTTGCCGATATGTACGGACCCTGCATGGAGGAAGTTGCAAAAGTCGTTGAGGAATCGGGACTGCGCGGAAGTTTAAGTCGTGGGATAATCGGTTTTGCGGACGGCGAAAAAAAATTGGCGGAGAATGTCGAGCTGTATAAAAATTGGCATGGCGCGGCGAACGGCAGAATAACCGTCATGTTCGGACCGCACGCGATTTACACTTGCCCGCCCGATTTCTTAAAAAAAGTTGCGGCGGAGGCGGAAAAATTAAACGCGGAAATTCATATGCACATGAACGAAACCCGCGGCGAGATTGAAGAAAGCATAAAAAATTATGGCAAGCGACCGTTTGAAGTCGTCGCCGAGACAGGGCTTTTGGATTTGGGCATGTTGGCGGCGCATTGCGTGCACTTAAGCGAAGAGGAAATTAAAATCATCAAAGACAAAAAAGTTCGCGTGGCGCACAATCCCGGCTCGAATATGAAATTGGCAAGCGGAATATCTCCCGTGACGAAACTTCTTGCCGAGGGCGTAAAAGTTGCGCTCGGCACGGACGGCGCGTCAAGCAATAACAATCTCGACATGTTGGAAGAAACGCGGTTGGCGGCACTTTTGGCGAAAGTCGACACGCTGAATCCATTGGCAGTTCCCGCCGCGCAGGCACTTCAAATGGCTACGGAATTCGGTGCGGAGGCTCTCGGCTTAAAAAATATCGGGCGGCTTGAGAAAGGATACAAGGCGGACATAGTTTTATGGGACATGAACGGCGCACAGTGGCAACCGAATTACAATCCCGTATCACTTTTGGTTTATTCGGCAAATGCGTCGGCGGTCGACACGGTTATTGCGGACGGGAAAATTTTAATGGAAAATCGCGAACTCAAAACGCTGGACGAAGAAAAAATTAAAGCGAAGTTCGCAATTTGTGCAAAAAGATTGACAGACAATTAAATCTGCTTGTAATTTAAAATTTAGTCGTTTATAATGCGCCCGAAAGGAGATGTTGGAAATGGTAGGCTATACGCTACGCCAAGAACGCGAGCGACGAAATTTGACTATTGAGGACATCGAACAGGGCACAAGTATACGCGCTCTTTATATAGAGGCAATCGAAAACGGCGAATACGACAAATTGCCCGGCGCAGTTTATACCAAAGGTTTCATCAAGAATTACGCAAAATTCTTGGAGCTGGACGCTGACGCAATGGCAAAAGAATTCGCAAACGATTTGGCAGAACTTTCAGGAACCGCGCAACCCGCGACCGATGAAGAGACTGTCGAAGCTCCTCCCGAAAAAAAACACGAACCCGTTAAGCCGGCAAAAAAGACTTTCGGATATTCGGCTCAAGGAAAAAGTCGTTCGTCGGGAATGTTGATAATTGCGGCGGTGATATTAGTTGCGGCATTGGCGGGCGGCGCGTGGAGTTGGTTGTCAAGCAGTGATACGGAAGTTGCGACAACGCCTCCGCCCGTGCAAGAAACTCAACCGGCTCCCGTCGAAGAACCTGCCCCGACGCCCGTGGCAAATGCCAATCCGGCTCCCGCGGAAAACGTAGCTGTTCAAGCGCGATTTAATGATCGTTGCTGGACGCTCGTCACGGTTGACGGCGAAGTCATTCAAGAGGGCGTCATAGAAGGCGGGCAAACTCTTTCTTGGGAAGGCAAGGAACAAATAAATATTCGTCTCGGCAACGCGGGCGCGGTTGAATTTTTTCAGGACGGCAAAAGCTTGGGTGTTCAAGGCGCGGTCGGCGATGTCGTCGACAAAACTTTTACTCGCAAATAAATTCAGACAAAAAAATATCGGAGAACCCTGCGCGGCGTCTCCGATTTTTTTATTGTTGCCATAGGCTTAAAGGGTCGACGTATTGATAAACGCCGTTGATTTTTGCAATGTATTCAAGATGAAGATGAGGACCCGTCGAATAGCCCGTACTGCCGACTTGCGCGATAACTTGTCCCGCGCTGACAAATTGCCCCGCCGCGACGTGCAAGCTACTGCAATGAGCATAGCGCGTATAAGCGTCAATGGCGGGGTGATAAATCAAAACTTGGTTGCCGTAGCCGTCGCCGAGATTAGCCGCCGTGGCAACTTGTCCGTCGAAAAGCGAAGCAATATAGGTGCCGTATTCGTAGCCGAGGTCAACGCCCGAATGAAATTTCCATTGTCCCGAAATGGGATGAATCCTCCAGCCAAAAGGCGAAGTTACAGGAAAGTCAATCGCCTTAACGTTCGCGGGCAGAATCAAAATCGCAAGGAGAATTGCAAATGCCCAATTCTTCATTGAATTTTTCAACCTCCTCCGGCTCGAATTCCAAACGCATGGACTTCCAGCGGTCATGAAGCCAAAACCATTCGCCGGGATATTTTCTGACGTGTTCTTCAATCAGTGTCGCAAGGCGTTGCGTCATTTTTTTTATATCGGCGTGTTTATCGGAAGTTTTTTCGACGTAAAGCGGCGGGGAAATTTCCAAAACGTGAGACCCGTCCGAATTTTTATGCATAAAGGCGGGAAAGATTGGAACTTTCCTGAAGCGAGACATTGACGCCGCGCCCGTCACGAAATTGGTTGCCCGATTAAAAAATTTCACAACGACGCCGTCATTGCGCCCGACGTCCTGATCCATAATCAGCCCGATAAAATGCCCTTCGTCAAGCATTTTGTACATTTCGCGAACGCCGCTGCGATAAGTTATATGCATACCGATAAGCGTCCGATATTCATTGATAAATTTATCTGCGTCGGCGGATTTTTGTTTTTTGGCGACTCCGACGAGCGGAATACCGTTTTGCGCGAAAGCTCCGCCCATGAGTTCCCAATTATCGCTGTGGCAAGTCATAATCACCGCGCCGCGTTCGCTCGAATTTTTATAGCGCGTCAAATTCTCCAGCCCGATAACTTCAACATGACTTTGCATAGTTTCCTTGAGTTTCGGGAAGGACAAAACCTCCATGAAAATCGAGCCGAATTGAACGGTACTTTCCTTGGCAATGCGCTTCGATTCTTCCGGCGAAACTCCGAGACAGCGACGAATATTTTCTGTCGCGAGTTTCTTTCTTTTGGCGGGCAGGAAAATCCACATAAAACCGGCAAGCCCGCGTCCGAATTTCAGCGCGAACTTAAGCGGCAGGAGGCAAATTATCTTGCTCAAAATTTTTAGCAGTCGGTATTCGATTGGGATTCACCGTCTTTACGTTCTTGATTGAGGAGCTGTTCGAGCTTGCGAACTTTTTCGATAAGGTCGGGAACTTTTTTCAAAGCCGCCTGATGTCGGAGCCAATCGCTGTGACTTTGAATCGGGAAGCCGCAACCGAAAAATCCTTCGGGCATATTTTTTGAAATACCCGAACGCGCCGCGTAAACCGAATTGCCGCCAATAGTTATATGCCCGACAGTGCCGACTTGCCCGCCGAAAGTCACGTTGTCGCCAACCGTTGTCGAGCCGGAAATACCCGTCTGCGCGACAATCAGACAATTTGCGCCGATTTTGCAGTTGTGCGCAATGTGAACGAGATTATCAATCTTCGTCCCGTGTCCGATAATCGTCGAGCCCATAGTCGCGCGGTCAATGCCGACATGCGCTCCGATTTCGACATCATCTTCAATAACGACGTTGCCAACCTGCGGAATTTTGGTATGAACTCCGTTGGCAGTCGTGAAACCGAAGCCGTCCGCGCCGATAACCGCCGAGCTGTGAATAATGCACCGCTTGCCGATTTTGCAAAATTCGCGAACGGACGCGCTTGAATAAACAATAGTATCCTCGCCGATTACGGCATGTTGTCCAATGTAGACATGCGGATAAATTATCGCGCCGCTTTTAATCTCCGCGCCGCTGTCAACAACCGCAAAGGGCATGATCGTCGCGTCGTCGGCAATTTTAACGCCGTTGCCGAGATGAGCCTTGGGACTTATCCCCTTTGGAATTTCGAGCTTTGGCATAAAAAATTGCAACAACTTTGCGAAGGCGGCTCGCGGGTCGGCGACTTTGATTGCGGGCTTTGGAAAATCTTGTACATTGAGCGGAATTAAAACTGCGGCTGCCTTTGAATTTTTAGCTTCGTCAATATGCGGCGGCACTGCAAAAATTAAATCGCCCGCCTGCGCCATTGAGATATTCGACAGCCCGCTGATTTTTATTTCACCGTCGCCCGCGAGTTCGCCGCCGACAATTTCGGCTATTTCTCTTAAATTTTTTTCCATATCTGTCGCCTGCTTACTGCATTTTTTTGATAACTTCGTCAGTCACGTCAATCGCGCCGTGGAAAATCATTCGCTCTTCCTTGGGATTGTTTATGACAACATCAATATTTTTCTCCCGCGAAATTTCTTCAATCACGACATCCATACGATTTCTTATCTGCGTTGCGTAGGCTTGATTTATTCCTTCGAGCTTGCGCTGAAAATCCATTTGAACTTTGGCGAATTCTTCTTCTGTCATGTTGTCTTTATTTGCGGAGTCCTGTTCAAATTTTTGTTCAGCCTCTTTGACTTTGCTTTCAGCCTCCGCCAACAAAGTTTTTACTCGCGGAGCTTCCGCCATGACTTTATCAACGTCCACGCTACCGATTTGCGCCTGTCCGCAACCTGTAAAAATCAGCGACGCAGTAAAAATAGCCGTCGCCGCCAATTTCTTTATCAAATTCATTTAGCAATCACTCCAATCAAAGTCTGTTCATTTCTTTTATCAAGTCATCAGTTAAGTCGCGAGCATTTTTGCCGGGGAAAATCGCGGCTCCGACTTTTTCGGGGGCTTTCAGTTCAAAATTCCATTCGACGCCCCGCCGCAAAACTCTATCGCCGAGGACGGGTTTACTTTTGACGAAAACCATTTCCAAATGATTGACCGCCGCCAACATGACGGCTTTATCTTCAATGGATTTTAAAATTTTTTTCTCAAGTTCGGCTCGCTCCCTGCCGACTTCCTGCAACTCGGCTAAAAGTTCGCGGCGGCGAAGTTGTCTGTCCTCCATTTCGCGCAGTGAATCTTCCATGATTTTTTTATTTCGTTCGGCGACTTCCGCTTCTTTTTGCCGCGCTTGATTCTCAACCTCCAGGCGAAGTCTTTCCGCCTCGGCTCTCAATTTTGTTTCCTCTCCTGCTACCGCGTCTTCGGCGTATTTTGCAATTTCCGCCAGCCATTTTTCCATTAATTCCTTCTGCATAAGATTTCTTTCAAACGTGAGATTATCAAGCCTCATTGCAAGTTCGTCAATTTGTTCCTGCTTTAAGCGGAGATTATCGGCGTTCTGCAATTTAAGCTGAATATTCAACTGTTCGTTCATGAACTTATCGCGAATTTTATTGCGCTCCTCAATGTAATGCGGCTCGGAATTTTTGCGATATTCTTCCGCCGCATTCTTCTTTTTCATTTCCAATTCGGCAAGCTGACTTATGACGATTTGCGCATTTTTCTGCCACGTTGCCTCGTCGAAAACTTCTGTATTGGAGGCGGGCGGTTCGGGCTTTGGAATTTCGACAATCCGCATTGCCGCGTTGAGTTCCAAGCGCAAGCGAAGTTCAGTTGCCTGCAGTTGTTCAAGAAGTTCTCCGTCGGGATGCGCCGCCTGAATTTTTTCTATGTCGATTACTCCGACGCCGCGTTTTTCTTGCGGCTTTTCGATTTTCCTTTCAACCGGCTCGGCAGGGCGTTCGGGTGTTTCGTAAAAATAGAGTCCGCCGCCGATTAGTACTGCCATTATCGCCGCCGCCATTACTCCGTAATTCACAGCCGCCCGCCTCCCTAATAAAAAAGTGATTAGTGAAAAGTGGCTAGTGATTAGAAATTTTTTCGCTAACCACTAACCACTAACCGCTAATCACTTATTATTTCTTGCCGATTTCTTTAATAACGTCCTGAGTAATATCTTGTCCGCCGTAAATGACTGCCGCCTTTGCAATGACAACGCTTAAGCCTCTTTTGTCGGCAACGGCTTTAATCGCCGCGTCAACAGATTTCATTACAGGCTCAAGCAATTCTTCTCGACGCTGAAAAATTCTTTCCTGGCATTGACGATAATAATCTGCTTTTTCCTGGTCGTTCATGCCTACCGATTTCTCGTCAAATTCGGCTTTAATTGTGTCGATTGTCGATTTTAATTGATCGTCGAGCGTTTTCATGTCGGGGTGTTGCATTATTACTTGTTCATATTCCACAACTCCGACGCTTGAAGAACTTGCCGCCGAGGCGATATTTCCTGTCTGTGTCAAAGCGATTGCAACAACGCTACCGATAAAAATTACCGCGATTAAAATGCTGACAAACTTAACTTGTTTCTTTTCCAATTTTATCATTACACAACTCTCCTTAATTTTTGACGCCGCCGATTATATCAGACGCCTTTACCCTTTGCAAATTAAAAATCTCAACGAATCAGCCGCTCATGATTTTCCCCTCCAATATTTTTTGACTGTATTTATATTACCAGATTAATTTCAGATATTCAAGCCGCCGCAAAAATTTTTGCACACGAAAAATTTTTCTGCTATTATAAGAAAAATTTAATCTGCGGCGACGAAAAAATTAACGGAAGAAAAAATTTTTAGGGAGGCAGTCAATCATGTTTAAGTTTCGGAGTTTGAAGAAAAAATTTTTGGCGACGGTGGCGGCGGCGGCAGTAGGTTTTTCGCTGACGTTCGGTGCGCCCGCAGTTGCTTCGGCGTCTCTTCTTGAATCGGCGATAGGGATAGGGCTTCAAGGCGCGGCATTAAATGCCCAAATAAACGAGAACATCAAGCTTTTCAACGAGACCGAACAAGGTCGCCAAGCCCTTTATCAAAATTTCCGTCAGAAATACGGCGTAAGCAACAATGCCGAATATAATGCAATGCTTGATAGAGTTATGGCGAATTTAACAAGGAGTGTTGCAAAAATTGACCCGACGATTAATGACAAGCCGTATCTTTATTTCGTTTCTGCTCAAGAATCAGTAAACGCTGCCTGTTCAATGGGGCATGTCATGATGGTTAATGCGGGCACTTTCAGCAAGCTTGCCAACGAAGACGAAATTGCCGCGGTAGTCGGACACGAAATGGGGCACGGGCAAAAAGATCACGTTGCAAAGGGCAGTAGGAAACGCGTTCAAAAACTCGTCACGGCGAGTCTTGCGGGAGCCGCGATTGGGGCGACGGTTGGCGGCGGCGCGATTACTTCGGCAGTTGCAAATATCGCGCTCAATCATTCCATTGCCCACGGCGACAGGAAACACGAGAGCGAAGCCGATATGTTGAGTTTAGATTATCTTCTGAACACGAATTACAATCCGGGAGCCTGCGCGGCGGTTATGCAAAAATTCGTCGAAATGGAAGGCACCCAAGGAAAAAGATCCGATATGGCGAAATTTTTCAATCCCTCCGACCACCCCGACAGCGATAAACGCCGCGATGCTTACGTTAAAAAACTTTACGAATACAGCGGCAAGCACGTGACAGCGGCGGACGGCGTCATCACCATTGACAAAAAAGAATTCATAAAGGTTGCGGCGGCGGACAACATGTCAGGCGCGGAGCGTTCCTATTTCGTTTTGGGAAATTTGGCGGTCGCTTATCACAAAGGACTGAATAAACAAGCCGCGACAGTTCAAAATGGAACAGTCATGTTGGGAAATCAGCCGATTATCACGCCCGCCCAAGGTGACGAGGACGCTTACACCATTGCCGAGAGATTGAACGCCATTAAATAAAATTAATCAAAAAAAATAAACCGCAGAGCGGCTATCTTCGGCGCAACGGTGACGAATTTGTTTTGCCGCTGAACGAATATTTGGATAAACTTTTGACGGAAAAAAATTTGACAAAAAAAGAAGTCATAGAACGTTCGGGCTTGAATCGGGAATATGCTTACCATATTTTTTCGGGATTGAAAAAAAATCCTTCGCGCCCGAAAATTTTGGCGTTGGCAATGGCAATGGGTTTGAATTTGGAGGAAGTTCAATATTTGTTGCGATATGCCGGGCTCGGCTTGCTTTATCCGCGTAATCAATGGGACGCGATTATAATTTCAGCCGTCGAACAAAAATTTAACGTCGCGCAAACCAATGAGCTTTTGTATCGTCTGGGAGAAAAAACTTTGAACGATTGACAAAAAGAAAACCGCAGAGTTCCAAAAAACCCTGCGGCAATTTTTTTATATCATTGAAATGTTAGAGGTCCGATTAAAGGTTGTACTCTTTGCGAATTTCATCGATTTTAACGGGGCGATGTTCCTTGACGGATTTAGTTGCCGCCAAACCGATAAGCACAGGCTCCAAGCCGTCCTGCGCGGTAACAGGCGTCTCGGTATCGTTGACAATCGCTTCGACAAATTCGTTGACTTCGGTCGCATAAGCCATCATGTAGCGTTCAAGGAAGAAGAACATAGGCTTTTCGGCAACGACGCCGTCTTTGTTGCTGTAAACTGCGTTTGAATCGCTGTCGTTGGAAATGGCGACGCAACCTTTATCGCCGAAAACTTCAGCGCGTTGGTCGTAGCCATAGCAACAAGCGCGGCAGTTATCGATAACCGCAGTTGCGCCGTTGTCGAGTTTCAAAGTTATGACGGCGGTATCAACGTCGCCCGCCTTGCCAATTTCTTCGTCAACCGTAATTGAGCCTTCAGCGTAAACTTCGGTGACTTCCGCGCCCGAAAGATAGCGCACCATGTCGAAATCGTGAATTGTCATGTCCAGGAAAATTCCGCCCGAAACTTTGACATAACTAATCGGCGGCGGTTCGGGGTCACGCGAAGAAATTTTAATAATCTGTTGCTTGCCGACTTTGCCCGCCTCAACAGCCTTGCGAATGGCGCGGAAATTGTGGTCGAAACGGCGATTGAATCCGACTTGATATTTCTTGCCGGACTCTTTGACGACGGCGAGGACTTCTTTAATTTTTTCAACGTCGTGATCAATGGGTTTTTCGCAGAAAACGTGCTTGCCCGCCTTGAGAGCCTCAATCGACAGCGGCGAATGTTGGTCGGTGGACGCGCAGATTAAAACCGCTTCAATTTCGGGGTCGTCGAGAATTTTTTTGTAATCTTTGGTAGTTTTCTCGACGCCGATTGACTTCGCCCAAGCCTCGGTCTTTTCGTTCATGAACGGATCGGCAATGGTTTTGACTGTCGCGTTTTTGACGAATTTGGAAATGCTTTCGCCGTGAACATGTCCGATACGTCCTGCTCCGATAATACCAACTTTAATCATTAAAACTCCTCCTTATTTTTAGGGAAGAAGTACTTCCCTATTATTGCTGTTGTCTTAGTTCGATGTAGTTAATAATGGTTTGGACTGCAGTCTCCGCCGTAATTTTGGTGGTGTTAATCATGAGGTCATAATTTTGCGGATCGCCCCAAGTCTGTCCCGTGTAATAAGCGTAATAACTTTTGCGCTTTTTATCCACGTCGAGAACATCTTCAAACGAAAAATCTTTGTAGTAAATTTTGGCGCGTTCGCGGCGGCATTCGTCGTCAGCATAGAGGAAGAACGAAAAATGATTGGGAACGTCGCGCAAAATGTAATCGGCACAGCGACCGACAAAAACCGCGGATTCGTCGCCCTCGGCAAGTTCGCGAATAATTCTTGCCTGTTGGACGTACATTTGATTTTGGCGGGGGACGCCTTGAGTGAGAAGCGCGCCGAGCGACGCGACCAAATCGTTGGGCGTGTCGTAGGCATTGTCAATGACAGATTGGAGATCGTCGGCATTATCAATACTTTCCGCCGCCGCCGCTACGATATTGCGGTTGTAGCACTTGACGCCCATTTTTTTTGCGAGAGCCTCAGCGATATAGAGACCGCCGCTACCGTATTGGCGCGTAATGGTGATAAAAGTTTTTTCCTTCATGAAGAAACCCTCCTTTTTTTGGAAAGTTTATATCATATCGCGGTTAATTTCAATTTATTTTTTGGCAATAATTTATTGATAACAATCTTTAGAAGCCGCCCAAGGACGGGCGGCTCGCCGCGTATGTTGCGTGATGCAACATGCGGCGCAGGGAGTTGCAAACTTTTTTTAACCGGTTCGTAGTGAAACCCCCTTGCGCCCCCGCGAGGCACCCTTTTCTTTGCTACTTTCTTTTGGGTGAGCAAAAGAAAGTAGAAGAAAACTGCAAAAGGAAGTAGAAGAAAGAATTACAATTCGCCGCGAGCCTCGCGCTCTGCCAATTCGTTCATGATTTGCGGATAAATCTTCTCAAGCTTCCAAGCCAACAGAATCAGCATAATGACAACCCAAACAAAAATCGGACCGTACTTGTAAAGATTTATAATCATTTGAATTGCGCTGTCCGGTTGCTCAACATTACCCGTCGCGGACGATACATAGCCCGCCCATGCAAGCAAATTAGTTAAAACAGCCGCCGTTAAGCCCGAACCAACCTTCGTGCCGACAGAGCCGCCGGAGAAAATCAAGCCCTCAATGCGCAGATGAAATTTCCATTGCGCATATTCAACAACGTCGCCCAAGAAACCGAAGACAACCGAGTTAAGTGGAGCAAAACCTACGCCGCGGATAAAGCAGCTGAATACTACCCAGTTATAATCAAGCGGATTCGTCAAATAAATCAAATGCCCGACGAAAGCGACCGTTATTCCCATTAAACACATCTTCCGCTTGCCAAATTTGCGTAGTAGAATAAGGCTTAATGGAGGTGGTTGCTTATGAGAAACAAAGCAGTTAATCAAGCGACGGTCACAAAAGAAATTTTTCTAAAGTACTTGAATGAATTGCCCGAACCTGTGCAACGCGCTATAGAATTTACGTTAGCGAATTGGAGTGAATTAAAAATCGTTGAAGCTCAAAACCTTCTTGCATGTTTTCCGACATTGCCAAAAAGTCCGCAAGACGCAAATGACGAAACACGAGCGAAACTTTCAGCCGCAATTAGTACGCTGAAAAATAATCCCGAAATTTGGCTGAGCCTCGAAAATTTACCGCAGGAAATTTGGCGTAGCGTTGTCGGTTACGAAAAAGATTATATGGTTAGCAATTACGGACGAGTAAAAAGTTTTCGGCGCGGCAAGCCAAAAATTTTTCAGACATCAATGGACAAAGACGGTTATGAATTGGTTTTTCTCAGCGGCGATAAATTCAGAAAAAATGCTCGCGTTCATATTCTCGTGGCTCAAGCGTTCATTGCGAATATCGAAAATAAATCTGAAGTTAATCATTGGGACGCCGTGAAAAATAATAATTGCGTATGGAATCTTGTTTGGGCGACAGGACGTGAAAATTGTGAACATGCACGAAGAATGGGTTTAATTAAAACCGGCTCCGACAGTCCGCTTGCAAAATTGCTACCCGAACGCGTCAAAGAAGTTCGCGAAACATATATTCCTCGTGATTCTGAATTTGGAGCAACAGCCCTTGCCGAGAAAATTGGTGTTAGCAGACGAACCGTTACAAACGCGGCTAATTATAAAACTTACAAAGATTTGCCGTGATTTATCGCGCTCGTCTACTGCTATTGCCGGATTTGCCATTTAATTTCCCCCCT
>CAMNEX010000032.1 GCA_946536825.1 uncultured Selenomonadales bacterium
AAATTTCGTCGCGAGTGGCGGCATTTACCATACTAAACGAGCTAAAAGCGATTAAGCCCGCCGCAATCGCCGCTAAAATTTTCTTCTTCATAATAAAACCTCCAAAAATTTATTTAGAAATGGTAACATTATCGCCATAAATAGTTTTAAACTCATCGCGCATAGAAATTGGATTCCAACCGCGTTTTAAAGCCAATTCCCTATCACTTTTGGCGCGGGTGGGGTTGCCAAGTTCGCGTTCGGTGTCGTCGCAAATGACAAAGAAAGATTCTGCGCGGTATTTATTATTCTGCAAAGTGTATTCGAGCATGCCGCTATCGCCGCCGGAATTGCCGAAGGCAAGCACGGGTTTTTTGCCGATTTGGTTAATAATCGAGAAGATTTTAACGGTTTTTGCGTTATCGCTAAGCGGTTTGCCGGAAATTACGATTTTTTCTTTATGACGGTCGTAAAAATGATTTTTCGGAATGTCTTTACCCATGCCGGTTGAAGTAAAATTAAAATCGGAAGCTAAAATTCTGTCGAGCGGAATGGGAATGACGCCGCCGACAAGTTCGCGAGTGGTGCTGGCACCGCAAGCAGAATCAATGTAGACGTTGAAGCCGTTGTTGGTGAGGTAAGAAATAATTTCAACCATCGGGAGATAAAAAGCCTCGCCGCGTTTCAAGTTTGTGAGACCGGTTTCGTTGGTATCCATAAATTTTCGGACGTAAGCGCGGTATTCTTCGTCAGTCATGCCTTCGTAAGCTTTGGTTAGCCCCTCGAAATAGGCTTTGTTTTCGGCGGGCGTGAGTTTTTCTTTATTGTAGACTTTCGGCTGAATTTTTTTAGCGAGATTGAAAAGTTTTTTGGGCGCGGTGTAGTTTTCGTCCTCTAAGACGCGGTGCAGGAACATAGCCTCTTGAAAATAAATCGGCGCGGTTTCGCAGTAGAAAGTTCCGTCCATGTCGAAAGTCGCAATTCTGTCTTCGGGCGGAATGTAATTCGCGCTGTTGGGATTGGTCACGTCCTCGACGAACTCAATGATTTTTTGTTTAGTCGGGGAGTCGGCATTCCAATATTGAAAATCGGACGCGCTTTGAACGTGAATAGCGGCAATTTCGTCACGAGAGGCGGCGTCAGCGGTTCCGAGTGAGCCGAGCGCGATTAAACCTGCGGCGAGAGCTACCAAAAAATTTTTTTTTAACATAAACTTTCCTCCAAAAAATTTTTGGGCGATTATAACACATTGAGGAAAAAAAATCGCCCTCCGCGGTCGGGGAGCGAAAAATTTTTTCCAATAAAATCTAGCCGATATTAACCGAGTGAATCACCTTGTAGCCGCGGGCGTCGAGAGCATTTTTAATATCGTCGAAGCCTTGCGGGCGGTCTTCGAGGCGCACGACGAGTTCATAAAGATTATTTTTTTGTTTGCAAGTTATAAAGCTGTCGATATTGATACCGTTGTCGGCGAAGATTTTTGTAATCTCCGCCATGACGCCGATTTTATTTTCAACTTCGAGTGTTAAGCGGGTTTTGCCGCCGCCCGGCAAGCCCATAACTTCAATGAAAGTTTTTAGAATATCCGTGGCAGTGATAATGCCGACGAGCGCACCGACCTGCGAAATGACGGGCAAGCCGCCGACTTTGTTGTTGTACATGATCAAAGCCGCCTCTTCGAGCGTCGCGCCTTCGCTGACGGTGATGACTTTTTCGCGCATGATGTCTTTGACGCTGAGTTTATCGAGTAGCGAACGAATTTCAAATTTGGAAAGTGTAGTCGCGGGACTGGGCGCAACGCGCATAATATCGCGGTCGCTGAAATATCCGACGAGTTTACCGTCGTCCACGACAGGCAAGCGGTGAAATTTATGTTTCTTCATTAATCTGTCCGCCTGTAAAATAGTTGCGTCGCTGGTAACGGAAATCGGGTGTTTAGTCATTCTTTCTGCCACAAACATTATTATTCCTCCTCCGGTTTAAGCAGAATTTCTATAAGTTGTTCAATTCGTTTATCGCTTACAATTCTAATGTCGTCTTTTTTTGAGTAAATCGCAAGCAAGTAGATTTCATCTGCAATCGCGACATAATATAAAAGTCTGAAACCGTGACTTTTGCCGACGTTTGTCGAGCTGTTTGCAATGCGCACTTTATAAACCGCAGTATTTTCGGGGATTTTTAATCCTTCGAGCCTGTCGCCGATCAAATTGCCCTTTTCGAGTTCGTCTGTTACAGTTTCTATGTCGCGGTCGATTTTTTTGTACTTTTTCTTTTGGCGATAAAACTTTACGTTCTCCTCAAAGTTTGGCGTCGATAAGATTTGCATCTTGTTTCTCCTGTTCGTCATTTTCGCGAAGTTCAGCCAAAAAATCTTTCCAAGTTTTCTTGGGCAATCTGCCCGCCTGAATGTCTCGAACCTCAATTAAAGAATCGATAATTGATTTTTCGATTGAAATGTAATCATCTTTTGTCGTTTCCAATATAAATTCCTCCTTAACCTCCGAGATAAGCCTTGCGAATATCTTCGCTCGCGGCGAGTTCTTTGGCGTCGCCGCTGATTGTGATTCTGCCTGTCTCCAAAACGTAAGCGCGGTTGGCAATCGATAACGCCATATTCGCATTTTGTTCGACAAGCAAAACCGTTGTGCCCGTCCTGTTTATGTCGACGATGATATTAAAAATTTCTTTGATAAGAAGCGGCGCAAGCCCCATGCTCGGTTCGTCGAGCAACAAAAGTTTCGGACGACTCATAAGCGCACGACCCATAGCCAACATTTGCTGTTCGCCGCCCGACAATGTGCCAGCCAGCTGAAATTTTCTTTCTTCAAGGCGCGGGAAACGCCCGAAAACCATTTTAAAATCATTTTGAATTTCTTCCTTGTCGGTGCGCGTGAAAGCTCCCAGTTCCAAATTTTCTTGAACTGTCATTTCCGCGAAAATGCGCCGCCCTTCCGGCACTTGCGATATTCCTTCGCGAACAATTTTATGCGCCGGCATTCCCGCGATACTTTTGCCGAGGAAATTTATTTCGCCCGTCTTGGGTTTCAAAAGTCCCGAAATTGTCCGGAGCGTCGTCGATTTGCCCGCGCCGTTCGCGCCAATCAGCGTGACGATTTCGCCTTCGTCAACCGCAAGGCTGATTCCTTTTATTGCGTGAATCGCGCCGTAATAAACATTTATGTCTTTGACTTCCAACATTGCCATAAAATCACTCCTTGACAAATTCAAAAGTTACGGGGAATTGATGCTTGCGTTGAGCGTCTTTGCAATAGCGGCTGTAAATGCGGGAGATTTTTTTCTTATCGTTTTTGGAGTAGTCGCCGAGAATTTTAACATGCGCCTCGACAGGGAATTTTTTCATGGTGTCAAGCTCGCCGAGTCGCTCTTCAATGCATTCTTGCGTTGACAGCGGAAAGCTTTTCCCGTGCAAAATTTTGAAGACTTCGCGAACATTTTGAGTTTCGGAATTGTAAACACAGGACATTGAAAGATTTCCTTCGCCCGACATGTACATACGCCCATAGCCGTTCGTGTCGACGCCTTGAGTTAAAAGCGATGTCCTGATACCGTCTTCATTGGTCATAAAAATTTTTGCGCGTTGAATTTCTGCCTGCCAATTTTTTGCGGGCGAAACGTAAGAATCAAAATCGACTTCGATAAGTTCACCGCCTTGAGTGTATGGGAATTGAGCCGCCTCGCGATTTGCGTCGCCGAGTCGAAGAGCCGCGATTGTCGCCGCGCTCCGCGCTAAAGTTTCGCGATTGAAATTGTAAATCTCGACTATTTGCTTGGGATTTTTTTCGGAGAATTTTTTATAAGTTTCGCCCGTCGTCCAAATCGATTTATCGAAGTAAATCTGCGCGGCGGGATATTTTTTATTGTAAAGCTCAACGGCGGCGTCAATGCGATTGAAACAATCCGTCCATTGCTCGTGGCTTGTCAAATCGCGGACGCCCGAACAACTTTTGCTGTGCCCCATGCAGTCAAGCGCAACCATGTCGACGTTGACGCCCAAAGCCGCTATCGCCTTGCGATTTTCCAGAACGTGAATCGCCGAATTCAGCGAGTGATCTTTTCTCAGCGCGTTGCCGTCGGTGTAGGTTTTGAAAGTGCCGCCGTCCATGCCGGTATCATGCATTATAGCCGCGATTTGCAATTCTATTCTGTCAATCGACGAATACCAAGGATTTCCAAAACCGGCTTGCTCCACGGCGTCTGCCGCCTCTTGAGATTTTATCGCTACAAGTGCCGCGTGATTTTCGCCGTGGTCGCTGTAAGTTCTGAGATCCACGAATTGTCGGGCGCGAATTTTTGCATTGGCATAATATTTAGCAGAAAGATTTTTGGCAACTTCGGTTGCCGTCGATATATCTGCCGCCAAAACTGTCTGCACGAACAAAAATAAAAATGCAAATAGAAACAATAAACTTGCGCCGAAAAATTTCCTAAACATGAATCAGCCCTCCAAATTAATTAATGGCCTCCGCTCCCAGATAAGCGCGAATAACTTCGGGGTCGTTTTGAATATCGGCGGGCGTGCCGTCGGCAATAATCATGCCGTATTCAAGGACGTAAATGCGCTCGCAAATGCCCATAACCAAAGCCATGTCGTGTTCAATAAGCAGAACCGTCAAGCCGAATTGTTTTCTAATCCAGCGAATCATTTCCATAAGTTCTTGAGTTTCCTGCGGATTCATGCCGGCGGCGGGCTCGTCCAGGAGTAAAAGTTTCGGTTTAGCGGCAAGCGCGCGGGCAATTTCCAAGCGACGCTGTGCACCGTAAGGAAGATTTTTCGCGACTTCATAGGCGTGTTGGTCGAGCTTGAAAATTTTCAGCAGATTTAAGGCTTCCTCTTCGATAGATTTTTCCTCGCCGAAATATCGCCCCATGCGAAAAATCGTTTCAATCAATCCGTATTTAACGTGGCAATGATAAGCGATTTTGACGTTGTCTAGGACGCTCAATTCACTGAACAGGCGAATATTTTGGAACGTGCGAGCAATGCCGCGTTGCGTAATCTCGTAAGGTTTGAGCCCGACAAGCGATTTGCCGTCAAAAGTAATTTCGCCCGTAGTCGGCTTGTAAACGCCCGTTATCAGATTAAAAGCCGTCGTTTTGCCCGCGCCGTTCGGTCCGATAAGTCCGATAAGTTCGCCCTTGTCTATGTAAATGTTAAAATCCGAAACCGCCTTGAGTCCGCCGAAAACTTCCGAAACGTCGACCGTCTCCAGCAAATGATTTTTATCTGCCATTTTCTAAACCGCCTCCTTCGCGCCCGAAATTTTGTTGAGAAACTTTTTAATCGGTCCGACGTTAGTAATTTCCATGTAGCCGAAAAGCCCCTGCGGACGATAGAACATCATTAAAATCAAAGCCAGCGCGTAAATTATCATGCGCACTTCAGGGAAAGAAGCCAACGCCGCCGAGATAAAAGTTACGACGAACGCGCCCGCGATTGAGCCTGTGATTGAGCCCATGCCGCCCATAACAACCATTATCAGATAGTTGAATGACGACAAGAACGTAAACGAAGTCGGGCTGATTAAATAGAATTGGTGCGCGAAAAGTCCGCCCGCCACGCCCGCGAACGCCGCGCCCAATGTGAACGCCATGACTTTATATTTTGTCGTGTTGACGCCCATTGCCTCCGCGGCAATTTCGTTTTCGCGAATCGCTATGCAAGCTCGCCCGTGCGACGAATTAACGAAATTTTTTATAAAAAATAATGTCACAAGCATTGTCAGGAAAACCCATGTAAAATTCGTCAAATGCGGAATGCCCTTGAAGCCCGCCGCGCCGCCGACGTAATCAATATTCATGATAACGATACGAATTATTTCGCCAAGTCCCAACGTCGCTATCGCCAAATAGTCGCCGCGCAGGCGCAGTGTCGGCAGTCCGATTAAAAAGCCCAAAATGCCCGCCGCTATCGCGCCCAAAATCAAAGCCGCGATTAAAGGTAACCCGAATTTTACCGTCGCCACAACTCCGACATAAGCTCCGACCGCCATAAAACCCGCGTGTCCGAGTGAAAATTGTCCCGTGTAGCCGTTGATTAAATTCAAGCTCGCCGACATGATTATGTTGACGCAAATTAAAATTATGTTCAGCTCCCAAAACGAGCCGATAATTTTTGTGCTTATCATCGTTTGCAGGACGCCGTAAAGTATCAGCCCGAAGACAAGCATAATTAAATCTCTTTTTCTTGCCGCGTTCATAGAAAGTCCTTTCCTTAAACTTTTTCGTTAGTATTTTTACCGAAAAGCCCGCTCGGTTTAATCAGCAAAACCAAAATCAAAATTGCGAACGCCGCCGCGTCTCTGAACGTCGACGACAAAAAGCCCGCGACCAACGCTTCGACGACGCCCAAAACAATTCCGCCGACGACCGCGCCCGGCAAAATTCCGATACCGCCCAAAACCGCCGCCACGAACGCTTTAAGACCGGGCATAATTCCCATAAGCGGATCAATCGTGTTGTAGTAGACGCCGACCAAAACGCCCGCCGCCGCCGCCAAGGCAGAGCCAATGCAAAATGTCATTGAAATAACTTTGTCCGAATCGACGCCCATCAACTGCGCGGTTTCTGTGTCGAAACTCGCCGCCCGCATTGCCTTGCCGAGTTTTGTTTTTTGGACAATGTAAGTTAAAATCGCCATTAAGACAATCGTTATGCTCAAAATCAAAAGCTGTTGTCCGTTGATTATGAAGCCGCCGACATTGAATGAAATATTCGGCATGACTTCGGGGAAAGTGCGCGGCGTCGGGGTGACGAAATACATGCTGGTATATTCCAAGAAAAACGAGACGCCGATTGCCGTAATTAAAAGCGAAATGCGCGGCGCATGACGTAACGGCTTATACGCAATTTTTTCGACAAGCATACCCAGACAAGCCGTCAACGCCATTGAAATTAAAAGCGCGGGGAAAATTGAAATGTTCCCGAAGGTAACCGCCGCGAAGCCGATATACGCGCCGACCATGTAAACGTCGCCGTGCGCGAAGTTTATCAACTTTATAATGCCGTAAATCATCGTATAGCCCAGAGCAATCAAGGCGTAAATGCTGCCCAGACTCACGCCGTTTATCAACTGCTGAACAAGTTGATGCATAAAGTCCATAAAAAAACCTCCTTGAAAAATTTTCAAGAAGGATTTTAACTTTTTATCGAGATATTGTCACGCTTTATTTTTTTGATTAACCTTCGGGCGCGATTTTTGCACGGAGCTCGCGCGTACCGTCTTTGGTCTCGATAACGACGATACCTTTAATCGGGTTGTGGGTAGCGGCATCCATTGTGATTTTGCCCGTGCCGACCTGCAAATCTTTTATGGATTCGATATTAGCGCGGATTTTTTCGGAATCGGTGCCGTCGCGTTCAATGGCGTTGACGAGCATTTTGCCCGCGTCGTAGCCCAGGGCCGCGAAAACGTTCGGATCGTTTTTGTATTCGGCTTTGTAAGCGTTGATAAAGCCTTGAACTTCTTCGTCGCCTTCAAAGTAATGGGTGCAGAAATAAGTATTGTTCAGGGCGTCTTTGCCGGCGATGTCGACAACTTTGCTGTCGTCCCAACCGTCGGTGCCGAGAATGGCGGAAGTTATGCCGAGCTCGCGAGCCTGCTTGACGATTTTGCCGACTTCTTCATAATAAGCCGGAACAAAGATGACGTCAGCATTTGCGGTTTGAAGTTTTGTCAAAGCCGCTTTGAAGTCTTGGTCTTTGGCAAGGAATGCCTCTTCCATTAAAACTTGTCCGCCTTCAGCCTCGAATTTTTCTTTGAAAATTTTACCGAGACTCTTTGAATAATCGGAGCTTGAATCGAGATAAAGGACGGCAGTTTTAGCGTTCAGATCTTTTGCGGCGAATTGAGCCATGACTTCGCTTTGTTGCGGGTCAATGAAACAACTGCGGAAGACAAAAGGCTTAACTTCTCCGTTTTCAACAGTGACATCGGGATTTGTCGCGGCAGGAGCGATAATCGGAACCATGTTGTCGGTTGCAACTTGCGATTCGGCGATAACGTTTGCGGTGACGGCAGGTCCGATAAGCGCAACAACTTTATCGTCGGAAATTAATTTTGTCGCGGCGTTGACTGATTCAGCCGCCTCGGATTTAGCATCTGCTTCGACGATTTTAATTTTTTTGCCATTGACGCCGCCCGCGTCGTTGACTTCCTTAATCGCGAGTTTGAGTCCATTATTGGCATTTGCGCCGTATTGCGCGTGGTTGCCCGTCAGCTCAAAATTTGCGCCGATAACAATTTCGTCGCCCGCGGCTTTTTCGCCGCCACCGCCGCCGGCAGAATCTCCGCCGCCGCAACCCGTGAATAATGCGCTTGCCAAAATCCCGCAAGCGATCATTGATGCCAATCTGAACTTCTTCTTAGAGAAAAACAATTTTACTCAACCTCCAAAAAATTTGTAACATTGGAAACTTTTTGGGCAAGTATATTTTAAAGCCGTCAAAACGTCAAGATTTTTTCATTAAAAAACTATTTACAGTTTACTTGGCGGCGGGCGGTGCTATTTCTCCGCGCTGAACTTGCAGAGAAAATGCCGCCTCCATGATTTGCCGACCGATTGGAACTGCGGAGCTTGCGCCGAAGCCGCCTTGCTCGACGATAACCGCCACGCTGATTGTCGGATTGTTAAAGGGACCGTAGCCGACAAACCAACCGTGATCCGTTCCTTGAGAATTCTCCGCCGTGCCCGTCTTGCCCGCTATGTCGTAGGGGAAGCCGATAAAATTTCGCGCCGCCGTACCGTTTACCGTGACATCATGCAAGCCCGACTGCACGAGTTCGATAACCCACGGTTCAACTTGCAATTCTCCGACAAGTTCCGGTTGAAAATCTTTTATGACTTCTTTATCCTGCGTGACGATTTGCCGAACAAGGTGTGGTTTAAATCTTTTCCCGTTCGCCGCTATTTCGCCCATTACCATTGCCGCTTGCAGCGGCGTCACCAAATTGAAGCCTTGCCCGATTGCCGCGTCCATTACCTCCGACAAATAAAAATCGTCTTCGTAAACTTCGCGCTTATATTCTTTCCAATCGACCAGCCCCGGCGATTCATAAGGTAAATCAATTCCCGTAGGTTTTCCGAGCCCGAACATTCTGGCGTATTGCTCCAAAAGGTCGACGCCGAGCCGATTGCCCATTTCATAAAAATAAACGTTATCGGAATGGGAAAGCGCAGCATGAAAATCCAACCAGCCGAGTGCTTCGCCGCCCGCGTTGCCCTTGGGAACAAGCCAATGCGTTCCGCTGTCAAAAATCAATTCGTCGGGCGCAACTTTACCCGCCGCAAGCGCGGCAGTGCCCGTGACGATTTTAAATGTTGAGCCGGGCGGATATTCGCCCGTTATCGCTTTGTTGTCCATCGGGTGATAAGGATTATTGTTAATTGCGTTCCAATCTTTTGTCGAAATGCCGTGCGCAAAAAGATTCGGGTCGAAGGCGGGACGACTTACCATAGCGAGGACTTCGCCCGTTTGAGGATTCAAAACGACAGCCGCCGCCGCATGACAACTTATTTGCGCAAGCATATCATCAACGGCTTTTTCGGCGGCAACTTGTAAATCGCGGTCAATCGTCAAAATTAAATCGTAACCCGGTGTCGGCTCCTTTTTTCCCAAAATCTGAACGGGTTTGCCCGCCACGTCAACTTCAACTTGCTCGCCGCCGTTTTCGCCGCGAATTTCTTTATCGTAAATGCGTTCCAAGCCGAACTTGCCGACAATGTCGCCCGATTTGTAGCCTTCCGCTTTTTTAGTCTCAAGTTCCGCGTCGGAAATTTCGCTGACGTAGCCGAAAGTATGTGCGCCCTCCTGCTTAAGCGCGTAATCTCTAATCGGTTGAACTTCGATAACAACGCCCGGATATAAATCCTTTTGCTCCTCGATAATCGTAACAATGTCGGGCGTTACGTCGGGGCGGATTCTTATCGGGTCAAAACCGAAGTGCACGGAAATTCTTTGTTCAATTTCCTCCTGCGGCACGTTCAAAAGTTTTGCGACGCGCTCGACGACTTCGGGCTTAATCGGTTCGGTTAGCGGCAGGAGCGACACGCTGAAGCCCGGACGATTGGTCACAAGCAGTTGTCCGTTTCTGTCGTAAAAAGTTCCCCGCGGAGCCATTGACGGAATAATTCGGATTCGGTTGCCGTCGGCTAGGTGTGCATAATATTCGCCGTCGTAAATTTGCAAATAACCGACTCGCGCAATTAAAATCGCAATGACAAGCGTGAACATAATCGCCAACGTTTTGAGCCGCCCGATATATTCTTCGGGGTTGTTGTTATCAATCACGTCAAAAATTCCCTCCAAAAATTTTTTATAACAAATAAAATTATATCACGCAAAGGAGAAATTTAAAGTGGCAAAAAATTTTGAAGTGCCAATCGTCTCGGCAATGAAAAAATATTCCGCGGACGGAGTTTTACCTTTCCACACGCCGGGGCATAAACAAGGACGCGGAGCGCATGAATTTTTGCGCGAACTTTTGACGGCGGAAGGATTGCGGCAGGAAGTTTCGCTTATGGAAGAACTGGACGATTTACACGAACCGCACTCCTGCATAAAAAAAGCTCAAAAGCTCGCGGCAGAACTTTGGCATGCGGACGAATGCCTTTTCATGGTGAACGGCACAACCGCGGCAGTTCAAACAATGATTTTCGGAACGCTCAAGGAAGGCGATTTAATTTTTATTCCGCGCAACGCTCATCGCTCGGTAATTTCGGGATTAATTTTATCGGGTGCGGTGCCGATTTTTTTACCCGTCGAATTTGACGAAGAATTTAGTTTGCCGCTCAATGTCAGCGTCGAAACAATCGAACGAGCGATAAAAAAATTTCCGCAGGCAAAAGCCGTCCTTTTAGTCTCGCCGAATTATTACGGCGTCGCGGCGGATTTGGAAAAAATTTCGCGGCTCGTTCACGCGGCGGGCATGATTTTATTAATCGACGAAGCGCACGGAGCGCATTTGCGATTCTGCGAAAAACTTCCGCGCTCGGCAATGGACGCGGGCGCAGATTTGGCGGCGCAATCGACGCATAAAATTTTGGGCTCGCTGACACAAAGCTCAATGCTCATGTTGAAGAAAAATTTTATCGACGCGGAAAAAATCCGGCGGGCGGCAAGCCTCCTGCAGACGACCAGCCCCAATCAATTACTTTTGGCTTCGCTTGACATTGCGCGCTTGCAAATGGAACTCGGCGGGAGAGAAAAAATTTCCAAAGCAGTCGAATTGTCAAAAATTCTCCGCGCAGAGATAAAAAAAATTCACGGCTTGAAAACTTTCGAGACGGTAAAAAATTTTTCACTCGACGCAACGAAAGTAACCGTGAACGTTCAAAATTCGGGCTTGACGGGACAAGTGGCGGAAAAAATTTTGCGAGAAGAATTAAAAGTTCAATGCGAGCTGTCGGACGCGGCTAATCTTTTATTCTTGATAACCTTCGCCGACGCCGCGGAGACAATTTCAAAACTCGCCGCGGCTTTGAAAGTTTTGGCAAGCCGTCCGCAAAAAAAAATTTCCCTGTTGCCGCCGATTTTGAGCAGGGAAATTTCTTTGTCCGAACTGTCGCCGCGGGAAACTTTTTATTCGCCGACCGAAGTCGTCCCGATAAAAAAATCCGTCGGGAGAATCTGCGCGGAAGAAATAACATTTTATCCGCCGGGAATACCTTTGCTAATGCCGGGCGAAAAAATTTCTTCGGAGGTCGTCGAGCAAATTGAACGCGGAAAATTTTCGGGCGGGCGAGTTATTGGAGCGAGCGATTTAACTTTGTCGACTATAAAAATTGTTCAATAAAAATTCACATTGCTTTTAGGAGCCTGTGAGAATCCAGCGGGAAGCCTTGCGCCTCCGAGAAAAATTCCGTGCCGTCCAGAAAATCTTGTCCGTAAACGAAGCCCGCGTTAATAAGAACGTCAAACGGGAAATTCATTACCATGATAAAGAAAAGTTTTTTGTCGCGTGAAATTATCATTTCGGCGATTAATTTATCAAGTGATTCTTCCGACTCGAAAAGAATTATCGCCTCGTCGGGTTTGACGGAAAAAATTTCTCTTGTTGCCTCGGCATTTTCAGGCAGGGTAAAAAATACTCGCGTTTTGCCGCTCATGAGTGCGGAAAGTTGTATCAGTGCCTGTTTCAGTTCGACGTGGAGATTTTGAACGCTCGCATAAAGCCGCCCGATTGTCGTGACGTCAAAGCAGGGAGTTTTTATAAAATATTCCATCCACAGCCGATTGAACGGGTCGTTCATGTCAAGGTTAAAACTCCAAGTAGGATTTTGCCCGACGTAATGATAAATTTTTTTCGCAATCTCGCCGTCGCCTTCCAACCGTTCATAATTCACTGTTCGATTAAACTTGACGGGCAATTTCAGAGCCCGCGCCGCAAAACAGTAATTCAAAACATCTTGGTCGAAAAATTCGTATTCGGGGTGCTCGGCAATGAATTTTATTCCGGCAATCACCGTGTCTTCTTCGGCGCGGAAAATTTTCAAATTCATGAGCAGGACGCCCGCATTAAAATAATCCTCGAACTTAACCAAATCGTCATGGCAAATTTTAAAAGTTTTATTCATCCATTCGAGCCTTTCCTGAAGGTTGTAGCTTTGATAAACAGCGGGCACAACTCCGACAGGACAATCTTTAAGTTCAATTTGCCAAAGTTCTTTTATGTCAAGGTTGACGATAATATCCGAGTCAAGATAAATAATTTTCTCAATGTCGGGCGGAAAAAGTTGCGGGATTAAAAACCTGTAGAAAGTTGCAATGCTGTAAACGGATTTTGAAATGGCGGGCATGGCTTGCTTTATCATAAAAATTTTTTCCGCGCAGAGTTCCTCGACGTTATAAAAATTCACGCGCTGATTGTAACGTCCCGCAAGATAAATAAATTTGTCGTGATTGGCGGCGGATAAAGTGTTGTCGTGAAGAATATGAACCGTGACTTCCGCGCAGGTGTTTTCAAAGAGCGAGGCAATCGCCGTGCCCGTGAATTTTGAATAACACCCCGTCTTGTCGTAAAGCCCGAAGCAAACATGAATCATAAAAATTTCTCTCCTTTAATCGGTGCGAATAAAATCGCTGATTGAAAATTTTTTACCGGGCGTGGCTTTCTGCGCGGGCGTCGATAAATTTTCCGGCGTCTCTTTGCGTATCGGAACTTCCAAATCGTCAAGCGGCTTAAATTCCAAACCGTCGGGCGTCTTCAAGATAACTTCGAGTTCGTCGCCGCTTTTCACGGGGTCGGCAAAATCTGCGGGCACGCCATTGACTTTTATGACAAAACTCATGCGGCTTTTGGCGGGCGGCGGTTTGAAGTTCACGGCAAGGAGCGCGTCGCTGACCATGACGGATTTTTTTTCTTCCTTATCGAAAATAATTTCCGCGCCGTCCTCGACAATCGTATTTTCGTTGGCAATTCGCCCGTTGACGCTCAGCAAAACCGTCGTCGCCGTCGGAATTTTATATTCCTTGCCGTTGTAAAAAATTTTAATCGCGGAAACGGTATTTTCGTCCTTGACAATTTCGGCAACTTTGAGCGCGTCATTTGCGACATATTCAATCGCATCGCCCGCCTGCGGAATTTCGGAAATATCTGCGCGGTCGCCGTTGCAAAAGATATCGGGCTTGCAGACGTAATGCGACTTGCTGCCGTTCAAAGTGTAATAAATTTTTTTGCCCGCAGGAGGATAGCCCGCCAACCGCAAAAGTTCGCCGATTGTCCGCCGCGTCTTTGTATTAACTTCGTCGCCGTCCTGAAGAACTCGCGTCGGCAAGCTGACTTCGTCATTGACCAAAAGTTTCGGCGTGACAGAAAAATTTTTGCCGTTAATCGTCACGGTGAAAGTCGACTCAATCGCAATTATGTCGTCGATTTTTATTTTGGGATTAATTCCGTCCTCGCCGCGTTCAATTTTTATTTGACAATTATTTTCCAGCGGCGTCTCAAGCGTGGCGGGCTTATCGTTTACGGTTATTCGCGCAAAAGTTCCCAAACTGCCGGGGAAAGATTTTTTTTCGCCGTTAAGCGAGATAACCAAACCGAGTCCGGGCTTGCCGTTGAATTTTTTATAATCGATGCCCGCGCTCAAAATCGCGTCTCCGACCGTCAAATCTCGGAAGTGGAAAAGATTTACCTCCGCGCCGTTAATCGTGACGTTGAAGAAATGGAAAGTATCGGTCGAGGCGACTTTCAAAATTCCCAGCGGCGTTGCGGCGTCAGGCGACTGCAGGGCGGCGGGAATATTTTTTATGCCCTCGATCTTATCGGGCTTGCGGACGGCGACGCGCTCAAGCGGGAGATTCAAAGCCTCCGCGACGAATTTATTTAAGTTCGGAGACAAAGCTCCGCCGCCGACCAAAAGCAAAGCTTGCGGCGGCTCGTTGCCGTTTAGTTCCAAAATCGTCTTGGCAATGGCGTTCGCAATCATCGAAACGTTTTCGGCAATCGGCATGAGAATTTCTTCCGCCGTCAAATCGTAACTGCGTCCGAGAATATCATTGAAAGTCGCGCCTTCGCCGTTGGTTGCCTTGCGCTTAATTTCTTCGGCGACGTTGAAGTCAAGCAAAAATCTCTGCGAAATTGCTTCGGTAACTTCGTCGCCGGCAAGCGGAACCATGCCGTAAGCAATGACAGAGCCGTTTTTTGTAATCGCAACGTCGGAAGTGCCCGCGCCTATGTCGACAAGGACAATATTTAAATGGCGCATTGAGGGCGGAACCAAAACGCTTATGGCGGCGATAGGCTCAAGAGTCAAAGCGCGAACGTCAAGGCTTGCATAAGTCAGCGCGGTTTGCATTGAGTCGACGACTTGCCGCGGCAGAAAAGTTGCGATAACTTTTGTCTTTGCAATTTTGCCGCGTTGCCCGATTAAACTTTTTAATTTAATGCCGTCAAGCTCGTAATAAATAATGCTGAATCCGACGCAATAATAAATTTTGGCGTCGATTTTTTTTTCGGAAGTCAGTTGCGTCTGCGCGAGTTGAACGGCGGAGAAATTTAAACTGCTCTGAACTTCGTCGGTTATGACGCCGTTGACTTCGATAACGGCTTCGGCAGTCATTGTGTAAAGTGCACGTCCTGCCGCCGCGATTGCCGCGCTTTTGAGTTCGCCGACTTTATCCGCCAAATGATTTTTCACGCGGATAATAACTTCGGCTACTTGCGGCACGTCGTGAATTTGTCCGTCAAGCATGGCGCGGCTTGTATGTTCCAATCGATGCGTCGCGATAATATTCAGTTGACCGTCGTCGTCCTGTTCCGCGACAATTCCTATAACACTGCGCGTGCCAATGTCGAGAGCAAAAATTTTTTCGCGCCCGTTATCTTTGTAACTGATTTTCCTCCGTCTGCTTCGCGGCTTGGGAGCGGTCTCAAAAATTTTATCAGCCATTTAATTTTCTCCTTATCGTTAAAGGTTATTGCGCCTATTTCGCGAATTAAGGGAATTATCCCTTCAAACCGATTCAAAATTAGTTGGGGAGGTAATTCCATGACGGGCAACAGAGAAGTTATAACGGGCGGAGATTTTAAGCGCATGATTGCCGGCGCGTACAGTGAATTTCTTTTGGAATATGAAAACATAAATTCTTTGAAAGGCGCGGGGACATTGGCGGGCACGCACATTTTGCGGACAATGGGCGCGGCGGTCATGCCCCTTGCCGACGCAAAGGACGACAGCATAGGCGGCTTGTCTCGGCGCGTCG
>CAMNEX010000033.1 GCA_946536825.1 uncultured Selenomonadales bacterium
CGAAATGCCGATAACAGCTACAATTTCAACCAAGCCTTTTATCTGGCTGTTATGGCTAAGTGTAGTCGCAATTTGTTTGGGAACGTTGATGGCGATTAAACGTTAGGAGGGCGTTCATGTTTAATAAAAACTTTTTGATGATTGCGATTGCAACTGTTGTTTTGCTTTGTGGTACGAAAGTTTTTGCGGCGGACGTTTGGGTATGTGATCACCCTAACGGCGACGGTGCTTACTATATCGATACCGATTCCATAGCGGTTATTCCCGGTGTCAGTGCTTCTCGCAACAGAGCAGGCGGCAGACCGACTGTTTTAAAGTTTGTCGTTAAGGTTACTACCAGAAAAACACCTGACGGTCGTGAGAAAATTTGGAATGGTTGGACATATAAAGTCTACACGAGACAAGACGACCCTTATAATTATTACGTTGCGGGAATTGAAAAAGGCATTCACGCAAATGAATTTTACTCAGTTCCGAAAAATAATTGGCTCATGGACAAAATCATGCGGACTGTTGCTCGGTACAATGATTTCGCGGCATCCATGTTGCCGTGACAGATTGACGATAAAAAAATTTTAGGAAGGAGGAGGGAACATGTGCATAAAAAATTTACTTGAAAAGCACACGCTGAAATGTTTGGCGGGCGGCTTTATCGTCGGAGTGCTGGCGGTCGGTGTAGGTATGGGAGCTTTGCACGCAAGCGGCACGAAATTTTTCTGCGGGCAATGTCACTCCATGAAACACGAAGCGGCAACTTTTGCGGTTTCAAGTCACAGGGAACTTGACTGCGTCGAATGCCACTTGCCGCATGACAATACCGCGCATTATCTGATTGAAAAGGGGCGCACAGGTATGGTCGATATGTATCATGAAATTATGCGCGACTATCCCGAAAGAATCAAACTTGACGCAGATGCCAGAAAAATGGTTGCCGAAAATTGCCTGCGCTGTCATGAATCGGCAATGTCTTACGTCAACACCGCGCCCAGCGGAGCTCAGGACGACTGTTTGAAGTGTCACAGCAGAATTGCGCACGGCTCGAATCATTTGGAAGGGGGTATTAAAGTTGAGTAAGATGCAAAAATGTATCGCGGGCATATTGGTCTTGTGCGTGTTTTTTTTCGGCTTGCTGTTCACGCGAGTTATTGCCAAGCCCGCCACAAAATTTGAATTGAAACAAATTCCCGAAGATCAGAAATTGACGCGCATGGCTTATGCCGAAGCGTATCCTTTGCAATTCAATTCCTACAAAATGACAATGGATAAATCGCCGAGCCCGACAGGTTACGGCGGCGCGGACGCTTATTCACACCTTAAAGAACAGCCCGAACAAATTGAGCTTTTCAAAGGCTACAAGTTTTCAATTCAGTACGACGACGACCGCGGGCATTGGTACGCGGGCGAGGATATTTTGAATTCCAAACGCCGCCCCGGTCAGTTGGGCTCGTGCATTGTCTGCAAAGGCTCTTATATGTACGACGTTTATTTCAAGGAAAGCGGCTGGGAATTCGCGTCTAAGCCGTTCGACGAAATTGTTGCGCCGATTAAGGGCGACGAATGGTTTGGTTGCTCCAGTTGTCACGACCCCGATACAATGCAACTTCGCATTTACAATCAAGGTTTTATCGAGTCAATGGCGGAACTCGGAATTGATGTGAGCAAGGCAACGCATAACGAAATGCGCGCCTATGTCTGTGGTCAGTGTCACAACGAATATTATTTCAAGAAGAAGGAAGACGGGCGAGTTCACATGCCGTTTGCCAACGGTCTTGGTCCCGAAGAAGAATTTAAATATTATCATGACGGTCACGATCCGAAATTTGACGCCGACTGGATTCACCCCGACAGCGGTGCCGCGATGTTAAAAGTTCAGCACCCCGATTTTGAATGCTGGACGGATTCTGTCCACGCGCTTAACGGCGTCACCTGCGTCGATTGCCATATGCCTTACATGCGCCAAGACGGACAAAAATACACTTCGCACTGGATGACGCACCCGCTTAAACATTATGACACCGGTTGCGCGAAATGCCACGACGAACCCTATGAAGTCATGTTGCACCGCGTGCAGACGATTAATGACAACACGTTTAAAATTCAGCGCATTGCCGGTCAAACGACGGCTCGCGCCCATAAAGTTATCAAAGCCGCAAAACTTGCAGGAGCTACGGACGAACAACTTGCCGAAGCTCGTCAACTTGTCCGCGAGGCGCAATGGTATTGGGATTGGGTCTCCGCAGAAAGTTCAATGGGATTCCATAATCCCGATAAGATGTTAAAATCGCTCGGCATTTCGATTGACGCCGCGCACAGAGCCATTGAGAGCGCAACCGCCGCAGTTAAAGGCGGTCAGCTTGAAATTGAACCCATGCCGACAGAACCTTTCACGGATACAAAATTCCCCGACGCGATAACACCCGGCACGCCCGCTCCTGCTCCGACTCCCGCTCCGGCTCCCGCGCAATAAACTTTAACCCGATAAAAAAAATTATCCCCCGCAAAATTGCAGGGGATTTTTTTTTGCAAATTGACGTTCAGTTAAATTGCGCCGCGGAAATAATGTCCGCGAGTGAAATTTTCAATCTCCGCGCCGCCGAATTTATAAGCGCGAACAATCTGCGCGGTCTCCTGCAAGTTCAAGGCGCGGCAATCAATACGAATTCTCGCAACGCCGTCAAAATCTGCGCGGTTTTCAATCATGGAAAGAGTTTTCGCGTTGAGGATATGCATTCGACAAAATTGATCGGTGACGACGGGAAAAAGTTCGTCCTTTCTGTCGCGCAGATAAAAATTCTTCGTCCTACAAATGCGCGGGCAATTTTTTTTATCCAAATCGCCGAGAAAACTTCCGAGGACGCAGTAAGCCGAAATCATGAGCTCCTGCCGCCCGTGAACAATGCATTCGACAGGCAACGGGGATTTTTTCGCGAGATTTTTTATCTGCGTCAAATTCAATTCGGGGGAAAGCGTCACGCCTTCGACGCCGAGATTTTTTAAAAAATTAATCGTCGCGCAGTTGAAGACAATCAGAGAAAAATCCGTTCTTATCGGCGCGGCTGAAAATTTTTTTACAAGGCTGAGCGTCGCGAGGTTGTGAATATAAATCGCGTCGACTTCGGCGGGCAAAATTTTTTCAAGGGCGGGAATTTCATTTTCGCGAACGAGACGCGGCGTTGCCAAGTAAATTTTTTTCCCGCGTTCGTGAGCAATGTTTATCGCGTCGGAAAGATTTTTGACGGGCTGATTGGTAAAAGTTTCGCCGCCAAATAAAATATCGTCCGCGCCCGCCTCAAGCGCGATTTTTAATTTTTCCAACGTGTCGACATGAGCAACTAATTTTGTCGAATCGACCGCGCAGGGCAGATAAATTTTTTCTTCTATCGCAAAAGCTTTTTTACGTTCAAATTTTTTTAGGCGTAAAGTTTCCAGTTGCTCAACGGCACGGCGGCGCACGTCGTTAAGCTCGCTGATTGGTATCATTAAATTTTCGTCCATGTCGGCAGAAATTTTTTCCAGCGCGAAAATCGAATTGCCGAGACGCCCGATTTGATTTTTTAAAACGTCAACAGTCAGCGGGCGATTTTTTGCGGGCTCGGCGATAAAATTTGTCTGCGCACTCGCCGAATTGCCGTCTGAATCAATCAGAGTCAAAGTTAGCGGCTCGCCGAGTTTAACTTCAACTTCAGCCGCCACAGAAATTTTCCTTACGGGAGCTCCGCTGAAAAATTTTCGCGCCTCGGCAGTCAACTCCGCGTCGAAAATTTTAAAAGCTCTGTCGTGAACGCGGACGCCTTTTGCGTTTGGAATTTTTATCGTGCACAATTCGCCGTGCTGATCAAAATCCTCAACAGTGAACGTCACGCGCCCGCCGACTTTTACCCAAATTTCAATTTGATCTCCCGCGTGAATTTCTTCAGAAAGTTTCAAGGTAATTTTTTCGCGCTCGACCTCGACGACCCGCCCGATTAATACGCCGCGATTATTCGGCTTCATGTCGCTGATTAAATTTCTGCCGGGATTTTTTTCAAGATAAGCCGTCGTGAAGTCGCGATTAAAAATCTGCGCGAGCTTGCGATTATCTTCGGGCGTCGAAAATTTTTTATCCAAAGCGTCGCGATAAACTTTGACGACCGTAGCTACGTATTCGGGGCGTTTCATGCGCCCTTCAATTTTTAAACTCGTGACGCCCGTTTCAACAAGTTGCGGCAAAAGATTCAGCGTATTTAAATCCTTGGGGCTGAGCAAATATTTTCCCGCGCCGCGCAGAAGATTTTTGCCGTGTTCGTCAACCAATTCATAAGGCAGGCGGCAAGGTTGAGCGCAACGCCCGCGATTGCCGCTGCGCCCGCCGATTAGCGAACTCATTAAACATTGCCCCGACCAACAGACACATAACGCGCCGTGAATAAAAATTTCCGTTTCAATCGGCGATTCGCGACAAATTTTTTTTATTTCGTCCAAAGTCAACTCGCGGCTCAAAACTGCGCGGGAAAAGCCGAGTTTTGCAAGCATTTTTACGCCTTCCAAATTGTGAATTGTCATTTGCGTCGAGGCGTGCAACGGGATTTCGGGTGCGATTTTTTTTGCCAACGCCGCCGCGCCCAAATCTTGAATCAAAAACGCACCGACATTTGCCCGCCGCAAAAATTTTAAATACTCGGCGAAGTCGCTAAGCTCCTCGTCGGCTATAATCGTGTTCACCGTGACATGAACCGCCACGCCGCGCAGGTGAGCAAACTCGACGGCTTTAAGCAGTTGTTCGCCCGCAAAATTCTCGGCATAAGCCCTTGCGCCAAATTTTTCTCCCGCCAAATAAACTGCGTCCGCTCCCGCCTCAACTGCCGCCTTCAATGCGTCAAAACTTCCTGCAGGTGCTAATAATTCTATCAAAATAAAAACCTCCTGTCGGATAATTAAATTCTAAAAATTTTGTCGACAAGCGGCAGGATTAATCGCCCGCTTGCAGAATTCTTGCTTAAAATTGTTGAAAAGTTCATTTAAGTACGGGAGGGCTTTCAATGGCGAAAAAGTATTACAACACGAAAATCGTCGGCATAGGCGGCGAGGCTGAAAAGTTTAGCAGACTTGCCAAGATGATTGTTATTTTCGATGATTCAATGGTTCTGCCGGAGTTGCGCGAATTTTCCGTTCTGCACAGCGGCAATAAACTTACCGACGTTATCAAAGCCGGCGACATTCTCAAAATCGCGGACTCCGAGTTCAAAATCCTCAAAGTCGGCAACGACGTCAACAACAATATCAAAAGCCTCGGTCATATCGTTATAAAATTCAACGACGACAAAGACGACCTGCTTGAAGGTAGCATTCACGTCGAGGATAAACCCATTCCGAAAATCCGTATCGGCGACGAAATCGCAATCCTTGAGGCTAGTTCTTCCGCGCTCAGCGGCAAAACGGCGATAGTTGTAGGCGAGGATAAAACTCTTTGCGCGGCAGTTACTTCGATTCTCAATGACAACGGCGCGAAAATCGTTAGCGGCGAAGACGCAGATATTTTCGTCAAGGTCAAGTAATTTCTCTTAACTGTCATAAAAATCCTTTCGACTGTCGGTCACAAGGGCGGCAGTCTTTTTTTTAGGAAGGAGCGATTAAAATTAAAAAGTCAACGGCTAAAAAAATCGAAGAAGTGATTAAACGTTATCCCGCGCTGGAAGTTTGTCGGGCAAGTTTATTTATGGCGGTCGAAAAAATTTGCGCCGGATTTCGCAACGGCAACAAATTGATAACTTGCGGCAACGGCGGCTCGGCGGCGGACGCCATGCATATTGTCGGCGAAATGATGAAAGGTTTTCTCCTGCCGCGAAAAATCGAAGAATTCAATCCCGAATTTGTCAGACGCGCTCAGGAACTTTTTCCTGCCGACGTGGAATATTTCAAAGCGAATTTGCAAAGCGCGTTGCCCGCCGTGTCATTGGTCGGAGAAACTTCGCTGATAACCGCCTTTTCAAATGACGTAATGCCTAATTTAATTTTCGCGCAACAAGTTTTCGGGCTCGGACGGCGCGGAGATGTTTTGCTCGCAATTTCGACTTCGGGCAATTCGGACAATGTTTTATTCGCGGTGGAAGTCGCCAAAATTATGGGAATAACGGTCGTGGCAATGACGGGTCGGCGCGGCGGCAGATTGCGCCACTTATCGGACGTTTCAATTTGCGTGCCGGCGGATTCTTCTCATACAATTCAAGAATTCCATTTGCCGATTTATCACATGATTTGCCTTGCGGCGGAAACTGAATTTTTTGGACGTGAAAATCTTGCATGAAGCGACGCTCGCAGAAAATATTTTAAATATCGCCCTCGACGCGGCGGAAAAAAATCACGCGGAGAAAATTTCTAAAATCGGGCTGACGCTCGGAGAAATGGCAGGCGTCGAAGTCGAAGCGTTGACTTTGTCATTTGACGTACTCAAAAAAAATACGCCTGCCGACGCCGCGGAGCTTTTGATTAAGCGCGTGCCGATTAAAGCGACGTGCAATAAATGCGGCAAAACTTTTCAGCTTGAGCATTATAATTTTTTTTGCCCCCAATGCGACGGGATTTTAATTCTGCGGAGCGGGCGCGAACTTTTGGTTGATTTTGTTGATTGTGAGTAGGTGATTGAACTGGAAATAAAACTCATGAAAAATATTTTGGGCGCGAACGACGAAATTGCCGCGCACAACAGAGAAATTTTTTCCGAACGCGGCGTTGTCGTTATGAATTTAATGGGCTCGCCGGGTTCGGGCAAAACCACTTTGCTTGAAAAAACTTTGGCGCGACTCGCCGATAAAATTAGAATCGCCGTGATTGAAGGCGATCTTTTTACGGCTAAGGACGCCGAACGAATTGAGCGGCAAGGCGTCGAAGTGATTCAGATTAACACGGCGGGCGGCTGTCATCTCGATGCGCTTATGATTCAAAAGGCTTGCGCCTCTTTAAATCTCGCCGAGACGGATTTTCTTATTGTCGAAAACGTCGGCAATTTGGTTTGTCCCGCCGAGTTTGACATTGGCGAAAATTTTAAGGCGGTAGTTTTATCGATAACCGAGGGCGACGACAAGCCGCTGAAATATCCGCTGATTTTCAAAGAATCGGAAGTTACTTTGCTGAACAAAATCGACCTGTTGCCGTTCACGAATTTTGATTTAAAATCTGCGCGGGAAGATTTAACGACGCTCCACCCGACGATAAAAATTTTTGAAACGTCCTGCACAAAAGAAACGGGGCTTGACGAGTGGTGCGCTTGGTTGCTTGAAAAAATATCGGAGGCGCGGTAATGGACGGCTTATTCACGGCGGAAAATACTGTTCTCGGTATCGGAAATATAATTTTGTCGGACGAGGGATTTGGCGTGCGCGTCGTCGAGTATTTGGAGAAAAATTTTACTTTCCCTGAAAATGTTCAGCTGATTGACGGCGGGACGCTCGGTGTTGAACTTACGCACTTTGTTACGGGAACAAAGCGGCTTTTAATTATCGACTCGATAAACGGCGGCGCGGAGCCGGGCGAAATTTTTCATCTGCGCGGCGACGAGATAAAAAATCACTTCGCGCAAAAAATTTCGGCGCATGAAATCGGAATTCAAGACGTGTTGACAATGTTGGAGCTGTCCGGGAAAAAAATTCCGCACGTCGAATTAATCGGGGCGCAACCTTTCAGCTTGGAGGCGGGTACGGAATTAACGCCGCAAATGCAAAAACTTCTGCCACTGTTCGCCTACAAAGCCGTAAAAATTTTGCAGTCCTGGGGATTGGAGGTTAAAAAATGATAATTTTTCCCGCGATAGACCTGCGCGGCGGCAAATGCGTTCGTCTGATTCAAGGCGACTTCGATAAAGAAACCGTTTACTCCGACGACCCGCAAGCTACTGCGCTCAAGTGGCAAGCTCAAGGCGCGAAATTTTTACACGTCGTGGATTTGGACGGGGCAAAGGCGGGTTCGCTGCAAAATCTCTCTGCGATAAAAAATATCTTGTCCGCGATAAAAATTCCGATTGAAGTCGGCGGCGGCATTCGCACTCTTGACGATATGGAAAAAATCTTGTCGCTGGGAGTTCGGCGCGTGATTTTGGGTAGCGTCGCCGTTGAAAATATTTCGCTCGTAATCGACGCCGTTAAAAAATTCGGCGATAAAATTGTCGTCGGGATTGACGCCCGAAACGGCTTTGTAGCGGTTCACGGCTGGGAAAAGTCAAGCGCAGTTAAAGCTGACGAGTTGGCAAAAAAAATTGTCGCGGCGGGAGTCAAAACGATTATTTACACCGACATTTCAAAGGACGGCATGTTGAGCGGCGTGAATGCGGAGATTTTCGCCGAGCTTGCAAGGAGTTCGGGAGCGCAGATTGTGGCGTCGGGCGGCGTTAAATCTCTTGAAGATATTCGCGCTTTAAAGGCTCGCGAGGCGGAAGGCGTCGTCGGGGTGATTGTCGGCAAGGCGATTTATGCGGGCGCACTTGATTTAAAAACTGCGATTGAAATTGCGGAGGATTAAATGCTTACAAAAAGAATTATTCCCTGCCTTGACGTTAAGGCGGGGCGCGTCGTCAAAGGCACAAATTTTGTCGGACTGCGCGACGCGGGCGATCCTGTCGAGCTTGCCAAACGCTACGACCTGGAGCGAGCCGACGAATTAGTTTTTCTCGATATTACGGCGTCGCACGAAGGGCGCGGCACAATGGTCGAAGTCGCCAAAAATTGCGCGGCGCAAGTTTTTATTCCGTTCACAGTCGGCGGCGGCATTCGCACCGTTGAAGATATGCGCGTCATGTTAAAGGCGGGCGCGGATAAAATTTCCGTAAACAGCGCGGCAGTTAAAAATCCTCAGCTCCTTGCAGAAGGCGCAAAAAAATTCGGCAGCCAATGTATCGTTTTGGCTGTCGATGCTAAAAGACGCGATTCAAACGGCTGGGAAATTTTCGTCAACGGCGGACGAACTCCCACGGGGCTTGATTGTCTTGATTGGATAAAAAAAGGAGTCGCACTCGGCGCGGGCGAGATTCTCTTGACGAGCATGGACGCCGACGGCACCAAGGGCGGCTACGATATCGAACTTACCCGCGCAGTTAGCGAGGCGGTTAACGTCCCCGTGATAGCTTCGGGCGGCGCGGGCGAGCTTGCTCATTTTTATGACGTTCTTGTTGACGGCAAAGCTGACGCGGTTTTGGCGGCGTCGGTTTTTCATTACGGCAAATATACAATTCGGCAAGTCAAAGAATATTTGCAAGGGCGCGGCGTCGAAGTCAGATTTTAATCGCCCAAAAAGTTATGCTTGCCGATATAAGCGGTCAAAAATCTTGTTGAAGTTTTCGGGCGAAGTACTTTATAATTAGCTGGAAAAATTTTTGGGAGCGAATTATTTGAAGTGGATTAATCACCAAATTGTAACCGGATTTGTCGTATGCACAGCGACGGACGACGCGCTTTTCACGGCGTCAAGCATAATCGGAGCGGTTTTGCCGGACAGAGTCGAAGGTTCGCCGCCCAAAGAAAGTTCTGCTTATTGGAAGTGGCGCAAAAAGCACCGCACTTGGTCGCATTACCCGCCGATTTACATTGCTTTAATCGTCGCCGCGCAGGTTGCAAAAAATTATTATCCCGATCCGACGCTTGCCCTTGCTTTGAACTTGATGACTTACGCGCTTGTCGGAGCACTTTTGCACATAGCCGAGGACGGCATTTGCGGCAAAGTCCCGATTTTCACGCCGAACAAAAAATACGGCATAAAACTTTTCAAAGTCGGCTCGTGGCGCGAATATTTTTTTGCCGCGCTGATAATTGCAATCTGCCTGTTCGTTCGATTCGGAGACATTGACCTGTTGAGGAATTACTATGAAAAATTTTTTTAGCTTTGTCCTGATAGCCGCGTTAATGAGTTTTTTTGCGATATTCAGCCTGTTTATAGCCGAGAAAACCGACGTGCTCCAACTTAACGGGCGTGCATTGGGCGTGACTTTTTCTCAAGAAGGCGACGATACTTTGATGAGTTGGCAACCTTTGCCCTATCCTTGTACCTACTCTATCACGACGGTAAGCCCAACAACCGGACTTGTTAAAGACTCGCCGCCCTTCCACATTTTTTTGGAGGAGGATTCGCGCTCCGCAAATTACATTGTGCCGCGCACTTCCATTCCGACTTACTATTTTATCAAGGCTCGCGGATTTTTCGGAGAAATTTTTCGTAGCGATAAAATTTATCCCAATCCCAATTTCCCGACGCCGCCGCACCCGGTGAGCATTTATCATTACAGTAAAGAAAATCCCGCGAGTTTAATGCCTTTCCTTGTCTGGCACACCGTCCCGAACGCCGTTTGTTATGAATTTGAACTCCTGGACGCGCCGCCCGAAGTCGAAGGCGGGATTGCTTTATCTTCTGCGCACCACCTTGACAGCACGCGGAAAATTTATACAAACGGTTATCAAGCCGACCTGCGCCCCTTTGCAAATCTTCCCGAAATTTATTGGCGGGCGCGAGCTTTGGGGCTTCATCACGAGCCGATTGGCGAATTTTGCAAGGCGGAGAAAATTGTTTTCGATTCTTCAAAGCCTTTCCCGAATTGCCCGCTGATAAATAATTTTGACTTAATGAATTATTTGCCGCAACCGATTTATCACGTGTTCGATTGGATTCCGTTGCATGAGGCGGCGAAGTATGAAGTTGAAATGTTGACGCACCCGCCCGCCGTTGAAAATGACGTTGAGCCGAGTGCGGACAGCGTTTGGCGCATGATTTCCACGGACGTTTCAAGTTGCTACGACGAATACGGGCGTCCTTATGCCGGCGTGTATTATTGGCGCGTGCGGGCTTTGGACGAAAATAATTTGCCGATTGGCACTTGGTCGAACAGCGAAAAATTTATCGTCGAAGATTACACAAAGGGAATTGATGTTGCGGTTTTGGGCGACAGCATTTCTCACGGCGGCGGCGCGGTCAGCTATTCGCCGCGAGCTTTGCAATACAGCTACGAAACTTACATTGATTTTCCCGTCATAAATCTCAGTCGGAGCGGCGATACTTCCCGCATGACGCTTGATCGATTTGAACAGGACGTTTTGCCGCTCAAGCCGCGCAACCTTATCATTTCAACTGGCGCGAATTGCCTGCGCGACGCGAGCATTTCTGCCGAGGACGTTGTCGCCGACCTCGCGGGCATAAACAAACTTTGTCTTCAAAATGATATTCGCCCGATTTTTTTAACGCTCATGCCGATTAATCCCGCTAACCTCCAAAACGCCTTCCACACGCCGACCGACCCGGATTGGCACGCGAAACTTCAGCAAATTAATCAATACATTAAGCGGCAGGAATTTTTCGTCGATATTGAGCCCTATTTCTACGACGCGCAAGGCACAATGGATACGGGCTTTTCGGTTGACGGAATTCACCCCGACATTCGCGGCAAAATGTTAATCGGCGAGCTTATCAGCAAGAATAAAAAACTTTTCCGATAAAAAAATACCCGCGACTTTTTTGGTCACGGGATTTTTTATTGCCTGTTGTTGAGGAATTTATTTAATTGAACCGTCACGAAGTTTTTGATCAATGTATCGATAGTAAGCAAAATTAGTAACGGCAACTTCATTGCGGACGAGAGTAAAGCCCGGCTGGATATAAGCCTCGAAAAGTTTTAACTCGTAATCACCGGCGACTTTCTGAATACCTACGTCAATTCCGATATCGTAAATCGTGTCGGGGAAGAAAGATTGATAATACTCGGGGAATCTGTCGCCCAAGTCTTTTAATTTATCGTAAACAATTTTCCAATCGTCGCCGAATTCGTTCTTGAGGAAAGGATTTAATTTCATTGTGTAGCCGCCGGCAACGATATTGGAAATGACGCCGTTCGCATTGCCGATTCTCGGATAAGCAAAGATTTTGAATTTCCCACCTTCGCCGCGCCGCGCATGTAACCTTATGTCGAAAGGATTGCCTTGACGAGTCCGCGAGGTGACGTAAGGTTGCAAAAGATATCTTACCTTAGTGAAATGTTCTTTGTAAAATTTTAACAATTCCTCCGAACTTTTAATGGCGGACGTTTCGTTTTTTACAGTCGCAAGATATTGTTTGCCGTCGTGAGCTATTCTGACAACCCCGCTTCCGCCAACGCCGCCGTTAGGTTTTAAAACTACGCTGTTATGATATTGTTTAAGCAACGACAAGAATTGTTCAAAATTTGTTACGGCGTGAGTTGTAATCAGAAATTCGTTAAAGCGTCCGTCCTTAGATAACTCCTCATAAAATTTTTGTTTTCCCCAAGCATTAATCGGACGAATAAAATAACATAATTCTTTAATCCGTTTCATTACGTCAAGAGTTTCGCCCCGAAGCATCATAATATCATTGTCGACAATTCTCGGCAGTGGAACGACCTTATGAACTACAGATTTGTTTTCTAAGGTAATGGCGTTGACGGTTTTATTTTCAAAATCAATGTCTTGCGGATTGAAGAAAAGCAACTCAATGTTAAACTGCTTCGCCATACAGAACATAGGGTAGCGGGCGTTTGACAATTCCCAAAAATGATTCTTTATCTTTTTCATTATACCTACTCGGAGGGGGGGGGTAGTTTGACTAGCGGAAATTGGGAGCGGTTTGGGCTGATCGACAGAAATTCCAGACTCGCGCAATTTTTGGGCGATATAATGAAAATATTCAAAGCGAGTAACGGTGTCTTCAACGCGGACGAAGGAGCCGCCAAGATAAGTATTGACTTCAAAAATTTTAAAATCATAGTCGGAGCCGTTTTTCTGAATGCCGACATCAATGCCGACGTCAAAAAGCCGCGATTTGAAGAAAGTTTGGTAATACTCCGGAAAATTATTTCCCAAGTCGAAAAGTTTGTTGTAAATTATTTCCCAATCGTTGCCGAACTCCGTTTTTAGGAAAGTATCGAGTTTCATGGTATAGCCGCCAGACCCGACATTAGAGACAACGCCGTTTTCGTGACCGATTCTGGGATAAAGAAAGACTTGGAATTTTCCCTCGGCTCCGCGGCGTGTGTGAATTCTTATATCGAAAGGGTTGCCCAAATGCGTCCGCGAGACAATGTAAGGTTGCAAAACGTGTTTAACGGCAGAAAAATGTTCGTTATAAAAGTTTTGGAGTTCGTCAACGGTTTTGAGGAAAATTTTTTCTTTTTTGATGTTGATTGCGTATTGTTCGCCGTCGAAAGTTATATGCGCTACGCCTTTTCCTTCATTGCCTCCGGCGGGCTTTAAGATAACGTTGTTGCTGTATTGCCCGAAGAGTGATAAGAAATGCTCAAAATTTTCAACGGTATGAGTATCGATTAAAAATTCTTTATAGCGACCGTCCTTTAACAGCATATCATAAACGCGCTGTTTCGAGGCATTTTCCAGATGTCGCGTGAAGAAATACTCTTTACTAAGTTGCCGCAATTCCTTGCCATATTTACCGGAAAAAATACTGGCGGGATTGTCTATAATCTTCGGCAAAGGAACAGTCTTTTTAATTCTGTTACTGCCTTCCAAAATTGTCGCCTTGACCGTCTTGTTTTCAAAGTCAATATCCGCGGGCGTGAACAGGAGCAACTCGATATTAAAATTTTTTGCAGTGTAAAACATGGTGAACATAGGAGAATCCGGTTCCCAGGAGCGCGGTTTACTTTTCCTAAGGATACCTACGCGGAGCGGCTGATTAATATTTTCTTCTTCGAGCAAAATAGCCGAGCCCGCTTTGATTTCCTCAGGCTTAAGCCATTCTGTTTCAATCTTCAAACGCAAAGCTCCCGCCTCAATCACCATACGTTTTCTTTGCCCTATTTTAATTGTCTCAACTTCAGGTTGTTGAATCTCAATTTTTTGAGGCATCTGCTTTTCTTCAGGCGGGCTTTTAATGGTGACAGGTTTTATCTCAAAGCTTTTATCCTTTTTGTACTTGCTGTAAGCAAGCAAGCCCGACAATGTGTGTTGCACGTCGTCTATACGAGCGTGAAAAGCGTCGGCGCGGATAAAGAAACTGCCCAACATGCGTTCGGGGTTTTGGAAATACATTGCCATTTCCGGCCAGAAATAGCCGTTGAGCATACGTTCGGCGCGAGTAGTCATTACAGAATAAAAAGCTTGTTCATCTACACGCTTTGAAAGTTCTTCCATTTCAGGCAGGGATTTCATGCGCCGAATCATATTTGCCGCCGCCATAATCATTTCCAAATGTGTGGGAGCATGTGCAAAAGATTTGGCTATTTTGGGAAGATAAAACAAAATGTTATCAAGTCCGAATTTAAAATACTCCTGCTCCGGTCTGTAAATCGTCAACTCGTTTAAAGTGTATTGCATCCAGTGATCGTGATTTTCCCAATATTTTGTGTCGATAAAGTAGCGGATTGCCTTTTCTACAGCTTCCAAGAGCCATTCCTCATTTGTTATGCCGTAAAGACGCAACATGCCGAAAAGAGCCTCGCCGTCATAAAAAGTTACGGAGAATTCTTTTCTTACGGAAAAATCCTGTATATTGAGGACTTGAATAAAATTTCCTTCGGGCTTTTGTGCGACTAAAATTCCCCGCGCAAGAGCTTGCATAAGAGGAATATATTTTGTTGTGCCGCTGACTTCTTGCCATTTAGAAAAAGCCAAAATTGCCAAGCCGCTTATCCCGATTGTAGTGGCTCTGCCTTCAAGGAAATACGCCTCTTCCTTGCCTAGTTTGGTTTCACGATAGCGCAAAAGATTTTTTATTCCATATTCAAAGCCGCGTTCGATTGCCGCGCCCAATTCCTTTTTGTCGGATTCATTGTCGCAAAACTCATAAGCCTCCGCCATTGCATAAAGCGTACCGAAATGGCGATGCGTATTATATCCCGGAATTATAGTATCGTCGGCGGGAAGGAGACCGTAAATAAATTTGCCGTTTTTGCCGCATTGACGGACGAGATAATTTGCAGCCTTTTTGGAGAGTTCAAGAAAAATATCATCTTCAACTTTGGAAAAATCTCTTTTGACGCCGCCTATACCTTTGCCCGTCATTGTTAAAGGCTCGGACATTTCCTCGCTTATAAAAACGCCTTCCGTAACAAAAAGTTCAATTTCGTCCATTTTGTCAAGCTTTGGCCAAGCGCAATTAAACCGCTGACGGCAATAAGCTTCGGCTTTGTCCGCTTGAAAAATTCCTTTAGTGTCTTCCTTTTCGGGGCTGTACAAAATCAAATTGGCATTCAGTTCTTGTCGCAAGAAAGCCAACCGATATTCTTTGTCGAGAGCAATTCCTTTAAAAAACCAGTTGCGCCGTCTAGCCGATATTTGATTAAGGCAGTCTTCCCACGTTGTACTTTCCCTTGTCGTTACCCAATCTGCCCGCAAAATAGTTGGTTCGATATTGTTCTTTTCCAATGCCTCTTGCAAAGCGGTCAAAGCTGTCGTCCACGCTTGTTCGGGAGTGTCGCAAACCACGTGACGCACCACGGCTTTTTCCTTCATGCTTGAGGCAGAGAGGAAAAGCCGACATAAATCGGACGCAGTCTCGGCAAATTTTTGAATAAAAGTCGGATAAAGTTTATCGCTCAATTCTTTTAAAGCCAAAAAACATACTTCCTTTCTTGTTTGATTTCGCAGTTATATTATCAGAAAAAAATTTTTTATCAACAACGAAGTTTTCAGAATATATTCTTTAAAATTTCCCTTCCGCC
>CAMNEX010000034.1 GCA_946536825.1 uncultured Selenomonadales bacterium
GTGTTAATTTCCTGCCAAACGTGAATCAGATTGTAGCCGTCAACCAAATAATGCGGTCGCTTCTTAGTCATTTTCTTTGTCTCTGTGAAAAAATTTCGTACATAAGCACTGCGCCCGCTACCGAGGCGTTGAGCGAATTTATTTTGCCGACCATGGGAATTTTTATCAGCAAGTCGCAATTCTCTCGCGTCAATCGCCTCATGCCTTTTCCCTCACTGCCGATAATCAAAACTATTCCGCCCGATAAATCCGCCCGATTAAAATCTGTCTCCGCGCTCATGTCCGAGCCGACAATTTTTATATCGCGCCCGCGCAGATTTTTTAGCGTTTGTGCGACGTTCGTAACCTGCGCGACTTTGACATATTCCGCCGCGCCCGCCGAAGTTTTAAAAACTGTCGCGTTTAGTTGAACGCTACGACGCTTCGGAATTATTACGCCGTGAACTCCGACCGCCTCCGCCGTCCGAAGTATCGCGCCGAAATTTTGCGGGTCTTCCAATTCGTCAAGCAGAATTATAAATGGCAATTCGTTTTTGCTCTCGGCGAGTTCCAAAATTTCTTCAAGCGTCGAATAATTCGCCGCCGCCGCCATCGCCGCAACGCCTTGATGTCGTCCGCCGCAAATTTTATCGAGTTTATCGCGGCTTGTAAATTCTACAACAACACCCGCTGTTTTTGCAAGTGAAAAAATTCTTTGTATTGAGCCGTCGCGACTGCCCTCCGCGATTAAAATTTTATTGACGCTCCGCCCAGATTTTAAAAGTTCCGTGACGGCATTGCGCCCGAAAATTAAATTGTCGTCCAAAATATCTCCTCATTTCGGAATTGCGATAAGCCAAGGTTGATTGCGTTCCTTCTTCGGCAACATGGCATGATCAAACCACATATAAAAAAATCTGTCGAGACTTTCAACCGCGTAGCCGTCCTGCTTGTGGTCGCTCGTGTCAAAGGGGTCGGCGAATATCAACACGTCGTCATAAAGCTGATTTTCCGTCCCGACAGTGTCGACGCCGATAATAACGCGCCAATGTCCGCCAAATTCGACGTTCTCAACCACAATCGGCTTGCCCTCCGAAAGATTTTTCACGACAAATTTTTGAAACTCCAACTCGTCCATAGGCGGCGCGTCGAGACTGCTTTGAACTTCCCAGCCGATACTTTTAAAAAATTTAACCATGTTGCCGAGACTCGTCCCGCTTAGCGGCATGGTTTTCATTTCCTTAATCAAAGTCGCCTCGTCGAAATTTTCATTGCCGAAATAGTAAAGCACCGTCAACGCGGCGGCGGGTGCGCAACTGTATTCGGTCGTCTGCTGATAAGTCGGGTAATGCGGCAAAATAATTCGGTCGGCGGTCGAAGTCATTTCGTAAAAATCGGGGCGCGCGTAATAAATTGAATCATCGTGATTAATATCGGCGGGGGCATTTGCCGCGCTGTATGCTTCGGGGTTTTCGGCGTTGGCGCAACCAATAAGAAAAGCCGTCGTCAAAATCACAACGGCTAAAATTTTTTTCATAAAGTTATCCCCTTAAACGCAATTTCAAATGCTCGCCCGCAAATTTCGTCGAGGCGGGCAAAATTTTTTCTCAAAAACAATTCGCCAAGCAGAGCTTCAAAGCCAGTGCTCGCGTGATACTCCGCAACGGTTGCTTTTCGCGGCGCATGGCTTTTGGCATTTCTTCCGCGCCGAAATATATTCCGTTCTTCTTCCGACAAAAAAATTTCCAACTCGGAATAAATTTTCGCCTGCGCGGGAGCCGAAACAATTTCCGCGCTTAAGTCGTGAAGGCGCGTGATATTGTGCGTGACTTGCAAAAGCCTTGTGCGAATATACAAATGAAAATACGCGTCGCCGATATGCGCCAAAACCAGCGGCGACAACGTTTTAATTTCGTCGGGTGGAAAATTTAAATTCATAAGTCAAGTCACGTTGCGCGGTGCCATACAGCTCCCTGCGGCGTGTCCTCAATGATAACGCCCGCCGCGTTGAGTTCGTTGCGAATTTTATCCGCCACTGCCCAATTTTTTGCGGCGCGAGCCTCTTGACGAACCGAAATTATAATATTCATTAGTGCGTTAACCAATTCGGCTTCGCCGTCGGATTTTTTCTCCGATTCTTCGACAGGCAACGGCTGTTCAAAAATCCCGATTATCTCCGCCATTTCCAAATAAATTTCGCGGACGCGCAAGATTATATCGCCGTCGATTTTCACGGGCAAAATTTTCCCGTCAATAAATTCCGCGTAGTAGTTGCCGATTTCTTTAGACAACTCGAACATGTGAGTTATCGCAAGCGCGGTGTTGAAGTCGTCCTCCATTGCCGCGTAAAAATTCGCAAGCAAACGTTCGCCTTCTTCGACGAGCCCGCCCGCAGGACTGACCGTTATCGCAAAATTTTTCTCGCTCGTATCCTTTATAAATTCGCCCGCAGAAATTTTTTTAGTCAAATCCTCCAGCTGACGATAAGCCTTCGCGAGCTTGCCGAAAAATTCTTGCGCCTCAATAACTCTGTCCTCGTCGAATTCAAGCGGATTGCGGTAATGCGTCTGCAAAAGGAGCAAGCGAATAACTTCGCCGGGATATTTCTTCAAAACTTCCTCGACGGTGAAAAAGCCTTTTGTCTGCTTAACCATTTTTTTATCCGACTTGCTCAATTTTTCGTGCCCCTTGGTTATGAAACCGTTGTGGAGCCAATAACGAGCAAAGGAATTTTCGTCGCCGAGATAAGCTTGACTTTGCGCAATTTCGTTTTCATGGTGCGGGAAAATCAAATCGGAGCCGCCGCCGTGAAAATCGAATTGCTCGCCCAAAAATTTTAGCGACATGGTTGAGCACTCGATATGCCAGCCGGGACGACCTTTGCCCCACGGACTTTCCCAAAACGGTTCGCCGGGCTTTGCCGCCTTCCACAGCGCGAAATCCATTGGGTGACGTTTTCTCTCGTCAACTTCGACGCGAGCACCCGCCAGCATGTCGGAGAGTTTCCGCCCGCTCAATTTCCCGTAATTTTTATCCTGCTCCACGCTGTAAAAAACGTCGCCGTTATCCAAAACATAAGCAAAATTTTTGTCGACAAGCCCCGCAATCATTTTGATAATATCGTCCATGGTTTCGGAGACTTTCGGATAAAAATCTGCGCGGCGGACGTTTAGCGCGTCCATACTCTTAAAATAAATGCCGATATTTTTCTCGGCAATATCTTTCCACGTGACGCCCGCCTCATTTGCCGCCTTGATAATTTTGTCGTCAACGTCCGTGAAATTTTGAATATAGCGGACTTTCCAACCGAGCTTTTTAAAAAATCGGCGAATAACATCCCAGATAACAAACGGGCGGGCGTTGCCGATATGCGGCGCGTTGTAGGGCGTGACACCGCAACAATAAATGCTGACCTCATTTTTTTTGAGCGGCTTGAAAATTTCTTTCGACCTGCTCATCGTGTTGTAAACTTTAATCACAAGCATTCACTCCTTTAAACTCTCTTCAACATATCGGCAAATTCCATTGCGCGAAGATTATAGAATAATTTTTTTAAATCGGCAAGGAAATTATACTGTGTACTTTTGCGCCCGCTATCGACTAAAAAATTTTTTTATGCTAAATTGTTCGCGGCTCGAAAAGAGCACTTCACGCGAAGGAGCGGATTTTTATGGCGGATTTACTCTACACAATCAAAGCAAACACTCCGAAGGAAGAAATTATCAGGCAACTGCGCGAGCACCCCGAAATAAAATTTGTCTCGTTGATTGGAATTGACCTTGCCGGCAACGATACCGACGAAAAAATTCCCGTGCGCCTTTTTATCAAAGATATTGAAGAATTTTACGCCGGACGCGCCGTTCAAACTGACGGTAGCTCGGTCGTCCTGCCCGGAATAGCCACGCTCAACAATGCAAAAGTCGACATGCCCGTTGACCCGACGGTTAATTGGTTCGTCGATTATAATTTTGAGAACTATGACAACGTGACAAATCGCCCTGTCGGCACGCTGAGAATTCCCGGTTTTCTGATTCACGAGGGCAAGCGCGTCGATTCCCGCGCAGTTTTAACGGACACTCTGGTTAATGTCAAGCGCGAATTGGTAAATCTTTTTCACAAGCACCCTGAAATTGACGGCTTGGACGTGAGCGGCAAGGAAATTATCGACATAGTTTTTACCTCGGCAACGGAGCTTGAATTTTGGGTAAAAACGCCGCTTGAAGAAGCGTCAGTCGAAGAAATGAGCGCGTCGCAAGTAATGCAGGAGCAATATTGGGAAAGGACGCATGGCGCGGTTCGTTGCGCGTTGGAGCAATCGATAATCGAGTTGGATAAATACGGCTTGGGCGTCGAAATGGGGCATAAAGAAGTTGGCGGACTCAAAGCGCAGATGAACGAGTCTGGACATTTAACGCACGTCTGCGAACAACTTGAGATTGACTGGAAATACGCGGACGCGGTTCAGGCGGCGGACAATGAAATTGTCGTTCGGACGGTCGTCAAAGAAATTTTCCGCGCCAATGGTTTGGAAGTCACTTTCAAAGCAAAACCGATGATAGGTCTTGCCGGCAACGGCGAACACACGCACATTGGACTTGCCGCGGTGACGGCGGACGGCGCGATTCATAATTTATTTGCCGCAAAAGATCCCGACAAAGATTACATGAGCGCGGTCGGCTACGGCGCGTTAATGGGCTTGCTGAAAAATTACGAAGTCATAAATCCGTTCGTGAGCGCAACGAATGATTCATTAAACAGATTGAAGCCCGGCTTTGAAGCTCCGGTTTGTATCGTGACTTCGCTCGGTCATACGCCGCAAATGCCGAGCCGCAACAGAACAATTTTAGTCAGCTTAATTCGCGATTTGAAAAATCCGATGGCGACGCGCTTTGAACTTCGCAGTTGCAATCCTTACACAAATATTTATTTGGTGCTGGCGGCGTCGTATTCGGCAATTCTCGACGGCGTGAAAATGGCGATAACTCACAAGACGCCCGAACTTTTATCGGAGCTTTCCAAAGAGGCGGGACAGGAAGGATTTTATCTGGAGAAAAATCGCGCCTATCGCACGGAAAAAGATGTTTTTGAGGATTTCACGCAGAAGGAGCGCGATAAACTTTTCGGCAAACCGCCCGCGACAGTCTGGGAGAACATGGAAGCTTTAAGCAAATATCCCGACAAAGTCGCGATAATTTCTTCCGGCGGCGCGTTGCAGGAGAAAATTATTTCCGCGTTCCGCGAAGGAGCCCTTTTGCGTTGGAAAACGGAATTAATTTCGCGGATACTGCCTGAATTGCGCGAGATTGTTCGCAAGGCAAAAAAAATAGACGCGGAGTTTGTGACGGATCTCGACGCTTATAATTGGAACAAAATATTTTTACTCCGCGCCGCGCTCGCTAAGGATTCCATTGACGAAAAATCTTTGTTCACGCAGTTGATAAACGCCCTGCAAGCTGGCAAATACGAAAAGGCATCGAAACTTCAGGTAGAAATTTACGAAAAGATTGAGGAACTCAAAGCCCTTTACGACGCCTATGAAAAAAATATCATTTGATACACAACAAGAATTGACGCCTGAAAATTTTTCTCAAAAAATTTTTTCAAAGCACTTGATAATTGTTATCACGCATGATATACTGCGCTCAAGCTTTCGTTAAAGCTCTCCTAAAATATAATACACATACGCTTGAAAAAAGCCCCGTGCTGCTCACACGGGGCTTTTTTGACGGCGCAATTTTTTTGTTGTGGACAGTTTTAATAAAGGATTGTAAAATTAAATTGCAAAAGATATAAAAGATGAGGAATAAAAATGCGAAAAAAATGGGTTGTTCGGGAGTCAAATCCCCTTGAAGTTGAAAAAATTTCCGACGAGCTCGGCATAAGCACCTTGACGGCGAAGATTTTAAATCACCGCGGGATAAAGGACGCGCAGTCGGCAAGAAATTATTTGGAGCCCGAATCCGCGCCTTTTTACGATCCGTTCTTAATGTTGGGAATGCGCGAGGCTGTCGACAGAATAAAAAAAGCTCTCGACACGCACGAGAAAATTTGCATTTACGGCGATTACGACGTTGACGGAATGAGTGCGTCGGCAATTTTGATTCGGACGCTGAAAAATTTTGGTGCGTGGGTTGAATCGTATATTCCTGCCCGCGCCGAAGGTTACGGAATAAATGTGCCTGCCCTGCAGAAGATTATCGCGGGCGGCGCGGAACTTTTAATCAGCGTCGATTGCGGCATTACCAACGAAAAAGAAATTTCCGCGGTTAAAGGTTTGCTCGACGTGATTATAACCGACCACCATTTGCCTGCGCGGGAGAAAATTAAATCGGCGGTCGCAGTCGTCAATCCCAATCAGAAGGGCTGTCCTTATCCGGGAAAAAATTTGTGCGGAGCCGGCGTTGCATTTAAATTGAGTCAAGCTTTAATGCACGACCTGCGCGGAATTGATTTTCAGAATTACACAACGGATATAGAACTTGCCGCGCTGGCAACCGTCGCCGATTTGGTGCCGCTCGTCGGAGAAAATCGGAAAATCGTTCGCATGGGATTAAAGGAAATGTGCGAAACAAAATGCGTCGGGCTGAAAATGTTGGTTATATCGGCGGGGCTCGGCGGGAAAAAAATTTCTGCAGGACACGTCGGCTTTCAAATTGCGCCGCGGCTAAATTCCGTCGGACGATTGAAATCCGCGAGCGAAGGTTTGAAACTCCTTTTAATGGAAGACGCCGAAGAAGCAAAACTTTCAGCGCGGCAGTTGGAAAAAATGAATCAGCAGAGGAAAGATCTTGAAGCTAAAATATTGTCGGAGGCGGAAGAAAAAGTTCGACTCCTGCGCGAAGAATGCGGCGGCGATTTATGTACGCTTGTAATTTCGGGTACAAATTGGGCGGAAGGCGTCATCGGCTTGACGGCGTCGAAATTGGTTGAGCGATATAATTTGCCGACGATAATTTTGACGACTTCGGACGGGATTTTTTATCGCGGCTCCTGTCGAAGCATTCCCGCGCTCCACATGAAAAACGCGCTTGATTCAATGGCGGAGCTTTTCGAGCAATACGGCGGACATTCGCAGGCGGCAGGCTTGAGTATTTCCGCAAAAAATTTTCCCGAATTTGCGCGGCGTTTCGATTCTTATGTCAGAGCAAATTTGCGCGACGAAGATTTTCAGCCGATTTTAAATGTCGACGCGCTCGTTTCTCCCGCGCAGATAAGTTTCGACACGGCGAAAGAATTTGATAATTTTGAGCCTTACGGCTTGGGCAATCCGCATCCTGTGCTTGCGTGTAAAAATTTTCGCGGCACTTCGGCGCGGGCAATGGGCAAGGACGGAGTTCATTTGAGCTTTACAATTTCCGAGGAACAAAATATTCGTGCAGTCGCATGGAATTGCGGGAATCTCGCGCCGCTTGTCGAAGAAGAATCAATCGACCTTGCTTACGAGCCCGAAATTAACGAGTGGCAAGGAGAAATTCGCCTCCAATGCAACGTTTCGAGTTTGGAGCCGGCAGCTGAGGGCGAAGCGGCTTTGGAGCGCGATGAACTTTTGGAGGTTTATAATTTTTTGCGCAAGGCTCGCGGTTTCACGGAGCGATTTAATTTGTGCGCATTGGTCAGGGAATTTAACAGGCAGACCGGAAAAAATTATTCGACGTATTCATTTGACGGCGCGATAAAAATTTTTGAAGAATTGGGCTTGCTGATAATCGACCGCGATAAAAAAACGTTTGAACTGCCGCGCCCGAAAAATAAATTGGATTTAAATAACTCTCGAAGTTACAGGTTGGAGAGGAGGGAGCGGGGCTCGGAGGTAACAGAGCAAAAGTCAGGGAAAGTAATTTCTTTGGCGTCAAAACTCCGCGCCCGAAATTTATGAACGACAAAGGCAAACCGCCCGTCACGATAAAATTTTTAATGGACACGGTTAAAGGCTACATGCCCGAAGCGAATTTGGAATTAATCGAGCGGGCGTATCTCGTGGCTAAGGAAGGTCACGCGGGACAAACGCGGGCTTCGGGCGAGCCATATATAAATCACCCGCTCAACGTCGCCGCGATTTTGGCTGAATTGCAACTCGACGACACGACGATTGCCGCCGCAATTTTGCATGACGTGGTTGAGGATACGCTTTTCACGCTCGAAGAAATAGAAGACATGTTCGGAAAAGAAATTGCGCTGTTAATCGACGGCGTGACGAAAATCGGACAAATTTATTTCAAAACCAAGGAGCAACAGCAAATCGAAGCGTATCGGAAATTAATCATAGCGACAGCAAAAGATTTACGAGTAATTTTGATAAAGCTTGCCGACAGACTTCACAACATGCGGACGTTAAAATTCATGCGCGAAGATAAACGCAAACGCATTGCAAAGGAAACAATGGAACTTTATGCGCCGCTTGCAAATCGGCTGGGCATTTCAAATATAAAATGGGAGCTGGAAGATTTATGCCTGCGCTATCTTGAGCCGGATATTTATTATGATTTAGTCGAACACGTCAAGCAAAAGCGGCAGGAGCGGCAAATTTATATCAGCGAGGCGGTTCGGCTTATCGAGGAGGAATTTGACGAACTGGAAATTCACGCATCAATAAGTGGGCGGGCAAAACATTTTTATAGCATTTATAAAAAAATGTTGCGCGACCATAAAGAGATTGGCGAAATTTACGACTTGTCGGCGGTAAGAATTTTGGTTGATGACGTTAAAGATTGTTATAATGTCTTGGGCGTGATTCACTCGAAGTGGCGACCGATTCCCGGCAGATTTAAAGATTATATCGCCATGCCGAAAAGCAACGGCTATCGTTCTCTGCATACAACGGTTATGGCTCTGGGGTATCCGCTTGAAATTCAGATTAGAACTTTCGCAATGCATAAAATTTCGGAATTCGGCGTTGCGGCTCATTGGAAGTATAAAGAAAGCGGAGCTTCAAAATCTGCCAACAGCGACAGAGATCAAAAAATTTCGTGGCTCCGAAAAATGGCGAAGTTGCAAAAGGAAATTAAGGACCCGAAAGAATATCTTGAGGCGTTGAAGTTGGATTTTTTCAGCGACGAAGTTTTTGTCTTTACGCCGGGCAGAGATTTGGTTGTCCTGCCGCAGGGCTCCAACCCGATTGATTTTGCCTACAGAATTCACACCGAGGTAGGACATCACTGCGTCGGCGCGAAAGTCAACGGGCGAATTGTTCCGCTTGAATATAAATTGCAGAACGGCGATTTTGTCGAAGTCGTGACTAATCGTTCAAACAACGGACCCAGCCGCGATTGGTTAAATATCGTCGCTTCAAGTGATACGCGGACTAAAATTCGTTCGTGGTTTAAGCGTGAAAATCGCGAAGAAAATATCGAGCGCGGACGAGAAATCATCGACTCCGAACTTAAAAAACTCGGCTATTCGCCAAAAGAAATTCTCAAGGAAAATCGGCTTGCAAGCGTAGCAAAGCGCATGAACATTGCAAGCGAAGACGATTTATTGGCGGGCATAGGTTACGGCGGGACTTCGGCGCACTCCGTGATAACAAAGCTCGTCGAACTTCATAAAAAGGAACGCGCCGACAACACAACGCCCGAAGTTTCAGCGATGCTAGCCGAGATAAAACAAATTCCCGACAAGAGCAATCGAAAAAAATCGGAGTACGGAATTTTAGTCGAAGGCGAAAGCGGCTTTGTAGTCAGGCTCGCCAAATGTTGCAACCCGATACCCGGCGATGAAATTTCCGGCTACATAACTCGCGGGCGCGGAGTTTCGGTTCACCGCGCAGATTGTCCGAACATTTTAAACGGCGCGTCCGACGTAAATCGCATGATTGAAGTCAGTTGGGACGGCACGAGCGATAAATTTTATACCGTTGAGCTTGAAATTGTCTGCGAGGATAAAAGCGGCGTCCTTGCCAATTTAATCGCGGTGCCCGCCGAGATGAAATTAAATCTGCATTCGATTCACGCGGTGCCGAATAAATACAACAAAACTTCGACGGTTAATCTTGGCGTGGAAGTCAACAACGCCGAGCAAGTCGAAACGCTCATGAATAAATTGCGGCGCGTCGAAAAAGTTTACAGCGTGACGCGCCCGATGGTTGGCAACGCGAACTAAAAAATTTTTTCTTCGGGAGGTGTTTTGTTGGAAGGAATATATTTGATTTTGGTAATGATAATAACGGGCGGCGCGATAGCATTTATCGGCGACAAACTCGGCACGAAAATCGGCAAGAAACGCCTTTCGATTTTCGGATTGCGTCCGCGTCATACTTCAATGGTCGTGACGGTCGTGACGGGCTGTTTGATAACGGGACTTTCAATAGGATTTATGGCACTCATTTCGCAAAACGTCCGCACCGCGCTTTTCGGCATGGACGAGCTTAGAGCGACGATGGACGCAACACTTGCAGAATTGGACGACGCCACGGAAAATCTTTTCAAGGCGCAGGAAGAATTCGAGAAAGCGAACGCTAATTTAAGGGAATCAAAAGCGGAAATTCTCGCAATGAAAAGCGAACAGGACGAACTTCGCGCCGAATCCGACCGCCTTAAGGAAGGCAATGAACAGCTTGAGGCGGTAAATTCCGAACTCGCCGCGCAGAATGAAAATCTTTCAAGCAAAAACAGCACGCTTGAGGCTGATAATAAAAAACTCGGCGACTTCAATATCACGCTGACCGCCGATAACGAAAAACTTTCTTCCGACAACGAAAAACTTTCCGCCGATAACAGCGAGCTTGAAGAAAGAAATAAAAACCTGCGCGAGGGAATTATTGCAATTCGCGAGGGCGATATAACGTTGCGTGCGGGCGAGATTTTGGCGAGCGGAATTATAAAAGGCGGACAGACAGCGGAGGAAATTAACGCGGACATAACCGCGCTTGCCGAACAGGCGACGCAAAATTTGATTAATCGTTTCGGCGGCGACGAAGATAATTCTGTTTGGATTTATCAGCCGGAATTGCAACGGGTTATCAGCGAAATTGAATCCGGCGGGCGCGACATGGTTTTGAGAATTTCGGCGGCGGGCAATTTGGTTCGCGGCGAGCCCGTTCGTTCGCGGCTTGAAGTTTATCCGAATCATCAAATTTTCAAGAAGGACGAGATAATTTTCAGCAAAGCTTACGAACTCGGCGGCGAAACTCAACCCGAAACGATTTTGCAAGATTTTCTGTCAGAGATTAACAGCATTGCGGTTGAGAAGGGAATTTTGGCGGATCCTCTGACAGGCAGTGTCGGACGCATGGACGGCGCACAACTTTATGAAATTTTTGATTTGATAAGCAACGCCAAAGGGAAAATTTTATTGACGGCAGCCGCTCGCGAAGAAACCGATTCACAAGGTCCGCTCAGATTGAATATAAAATTGGAGCAAAGATAAAATGTTTATGGGAATTGACCCCGGACGCGACAAATGCGGCGTGGCGATTTTAAATGCGGCGGGCGAAATAAAATTTCAGCGCGTCGTCCCGACGGAGGAATTGGATTTTGTAATAAAAAATCTCGCGTCGGAATTCGAGATAGAAAAAGTAATTTTGGGCGACGGCACAACGCACAAGGCGGCGGCGGATAAAATTTCTGTGGCGGGCTTAAAATTTCAACTGCTGAACGAAAAACACACGACCGAAGAGGCGCGGCGCGAATATTGGAAAAAAAATCCTCCGCGAGGTTGGCGAAAATTTTTGCCGACTTCAATGCAAGTGCCGCCCGAACCTGTCGACGCCATTGTCGCGGAGATTTTGGTTAAAAGATTTTTACAAGATTTTGAACGCGGCGGGAGATGAAAATTTTTGTGACACTTTGGCGCGTCCACTGGATGCAACGTCACGTTGCTGGTTAAAAGATTTTTACAGGATTTTGAACGCGGCGGGAGGTGAAAATTTTTGTGACACTTTGGCGCGTCCACTGGATGCAACGTCACGTTGCTGGTTAAAAGATTTTTACAGGATTTTGAACGCGGCGGGAGGTGAAAATTTATGGCGATTTCGGGCGCGATAATGAAAATAAAATCTGCGCGGCGAGAAAATATTTTAAGTGAGCTTGAAAAAATTTCGGGCGTGAGTTTTCAGCAAGAAACACCCGACGGTGAATTGATTTTGCTGATTGAGGCGGAAAATCTCGGCGCGTTGCATAAAACTTGCTTGAACCTGGAAAAGGTTGACGGCGTGTTGGGCGTTTATCCGAGCTACGTGACGACAGCTGACGAAGAATAAAGAAGGACTGCAGGTCAAAGACGACTTGCAGTCCTAAAATTTTTTTACGCGGACTTCGCGAGCTTCACCGCGCAGATTTTGTATTCGGGTTGTTTGGAGCCGGGATCGAAGGCGTCGAGCAAAACGAAATTTATCATTCGCTCCAAAACTTGGTCATGAAAAGGAACATAAACTAAACCTTGTCGAGGTTGTCCGCGCCCGTTGATTTTGGCTTTAAGTTTGCAAGTGGCGCGGCGCGAAGTCACGTCAACCAAATCTCCGTCGGCAATGCCGAGCCGAGCTGCGTCGTCGGGGTGAATCTCAACGTACATTTCGGGAACGGCGTTTTTCAATTCCTTGACGTTGAAAGTCATTGTGCCCGTATGCCAATGCTCCAAAATTCTGCCGGTCGTCAGGAAGAAAGGATATTCGGTATCGGGCATTTCCTGCGCGTCCTGTTGCGGGCGGGCGTAAATAATTGCGCGTCCCGAAGGCTTGCCGTAAAATTTAATGCCTTCGCCGGGCTTGACGTAAGGATCATAACCTTCAGCGTAACGGATATAAGTTTCGGGCGAATTGTCGTCGGGAACAGGCCAAGTAAAGCCGTGCCCTTCGCGCAGACGCTTATAGGACGCCAACATCATTGCGGTACCCTTTTGACATTCTTGATACTCCGCCCAAACCTCTTCGGGCGTGTTGAAGGGCACAAGTTTTTCATAACCCATGCGCTTTGCAAATTCAATAATCGCCCAAAGATCAGGCTTCGCCTCGCCGGGCGGCTTGATTGCCTGCGCGATATGTTGAGTGCGTCGCTCGCCGTTGCCGTAAACGCCTTCCTTTTCCATCCACAGCGCGGAAGGCAAAACCACGTCGGCAAGTTCACTCGTTCGCGTCGGGTGATACGCTTCCGAGACAACCAAGAAAGTTTTTTCCATGCCCGGACGATAGTAATTTAAATTCGGCAGGGATTGCCCCGGATTTGTCGTCATGACCCATAAACATTTTAAATCGCCCGTGACTGCCGCCTTAAACATTTCCAGCGTATGATAGCCAGGCTTTGCGGGTAAACTTTCGACGCCCCATAACTGCGCGAGCTCTTGACGGTGTTTTTCATTGGCAACCATGCGGTGCGCGGGCAGTAAATGCGACAGACCGCCCGTTTCGCGAACGGAGCCGCAAGCACTCGGTTGACCCGTCAAAGAAAACGGCGTATTGCCCGGACGACAAATTTTTCCTGTCAGCAAATGCAAGTTGTGAACGAGATTATTTACCCAAACGCCGCGGGTGCGCTGATTCAAGCCCATACACCACATCGACATTGTATTTCTATCGCCTTGAGAGAAAAGCCTTGCAACTTCGCGAATTGTCGCCGCGGGAATTCCGCAGGAATCGGCAACTTTTTCGGGCGCGTAATCTTGCAGAAAAGCTTTGAACTGATCGTAAGTCAATTTCTCGTCCGCGCCTTTGACAAATTCGGTGTGCTCGGCGATAAATTTTTCGTCGGTGCGCCCTTCCTCGATAATCGTGTAGGCCATTGCGTTCATAAGCGCAAGGTCGCGGCTCGGCACAAACGGCAGGTGATAATCGGCAATATCACAAGTTCTGGTTTTGCGCGGGTCGGCGACGATAATTTTAACGTTGGGATTGGAATTTTTCCTGTCAACCAGCCGCGAGAATAAAACAGGGTGCGCCTCCGCCATGTTCGAGCCAATCAGGAAGAAAGTATCCGCCGCTTCAATGTCGGCATAAGTTCCCATGGGCTCATCTTCGCCGAAAGTCGTAATGTAGCCCGCGACTGCGCTCGCCATACACGTGCGCGGGTTGCCGTCAATATTGTTCGTGCCGATACCTGCACGCATAATTTTTTGCATTGTATAAGTTTCTTCGGCGAGCGTTTGACCCGAACCGTAAAAGCCGACAGAATCCGGACCGTATTGTTCGATAGCCTCTTTGAATTTGGCGACGATTAAATCCAACGCTTCGTCCCAAGTTGCCTCGACAAATTGCCCGTCCTTTTTAATCAGCGGCTTTAAAACTCTGTCAGGCGTGTCGATAATTTTCGCCAAAAGAATTCCCTTGACACATAAACGCCCGCGATTAACGGGGCAATCGGGGTCGCCTTTGACCGCGACGATTTTATTTCCCTTGACGCCCGCCAATACACCGCAACCTGTCCCGCAATACCTGCAGACGCCTTTAACCCATTTTTCCGCCTCGACTTGATCGACGGGACCTTGTTGAGTGTCGCGCTTTGGCGAACAGCCCGCCGTCAGCATTGCCGCCGCCACTGCGATTGATTTTAAAAAGTCGCGCCTTGAAAATTTCAAACTCATTTCAATCCCTCCTTACAAGCGAGCTCATTGCGTCAAGATGACAGGTGTAGCAACGGTCGCGGCTCGGCAAAACTTTATTCATTGCTTCGTTATGGACAAGCCCTGTGTGACAGCTTACACAGTTCATGCCCTCTTGAAAATGGCGTTCCGTGTGCGGGTCTTTTCTCGAAAGCGCGAGTTCTTGTCCCTTGATTTTATCTTGGTGGCAGACATAGCAATTAACTTCGTTCGTGTTCTGCAACTTAATCGGGTCGGGAACATTGCCCGTAACGTGAAGAACCAATTCTTTAGTTCCCTTCCATTTGCTCGCGATTGTACCCGTCAAGCCCGGCTGTTCGTGACAATCCGCGCAGTCAACCGTTTTATGATTGGAAGTCATCCACGTCTGATACATAGGATCCATTTCGTGGCAACTCGTGCCGCAAAATGATGTTTGATTCGTCGCCTCAATCATGCCGTAAGAAATTGCGAACAGCCCGATACAAGCGAAACCCGCCGCCGCAATCTTTTTCAACGTAAATTTTTTATCCAGTAAACCCATTTCAATTCACCTCTTTAGACCATAACTTAAAGCTTTTTTCGGGCAAACGTCCACGCAATCGCCGCAATTCGTGCACAGGCAAGCGTCCTCGAAACTTTTCTTCAGCGGCGAAGTTCCCATTGAACAAACTCTTTCGCAACGCCCGCATTTTATGCATTTATTTTCGTCAACAGTCACAGCGAGCCGCCGTTTAACTCCGAGTAAACCGTAAAGCGCACCGAGCGGACAAAGCGTTCTGCACCAAATTTTTTGCCCCCAGATAAACGCCGCGCCAATTACCAATGCCAATAAAATAATTTCTACTCCGACGCCGAAAATCATCATGCGCATAAACGCGAAGACCGGCGACACCGTGTTAAAAATCGGCACCGATAAAATCAGCGACAGCACAAGCACAATCCCCAGCGCGACAAGCGGTAGCGTTCGCGTCTGCAAAACTTTTTTGCGTTTGACGGGTATAAGTTCCAATAAAAAATTCAGCGGGCAGATATAACTGCAAAAAATTCTCCCGAAAATTATCGCGACAAGCGTCAGCGGCAACGCCGAAATTATTAGCGGCGTCCAAACTGCGCGGCTCGCTAAAGTTATTTCAAGCGTCGTGAGCGGGTCGGT
>CAMNEX010000035.1 GCA_946536825.1 uncultured Selenomonadales bacterium
AAAAAATCGCGACGCTCGAAGAACAACTGAAAGCCAAATAAGGAGAAAAATTAATGAGTAACATTTTCCCTGCAGTTTCGGTGATTATCCCGATGTACAATGCTGAAAATTATATCGCTGTGTGTCTGGAAAGTATTTTAAGTCAAACTTTTAAGAATTTTGAAGTCATAGTCGTGGACGATTGCTCAACCGACAACAGCGTTGAGGTCGTCGCGAGTTTTGCGGAAAAATTTGGTGAGCGATTGAAACTTGCGCACATGGAAGAGAATTCCGGTAGCGGCGCACTTCCTCGCAACAAGGGCTTGAAACTTTCATGCGGAGAGTATATTTTTTTCATAGATAATGACGATTTAATTACCAAAACCGCATTAGAGGAATTGTATAATCTCGCTAAAACTTATGATGCTGAAGTTGTTCAATGTGAAAAAAATTATCGCCTGAGCGCAGATGCTCTAACGATTTCTCAAAGTAGCGAAACTATTTCTACGCCCAAATTTGAAACGACGGACTTAAGGGAACGCGTTCATAAAATATTGAAAAATGATAATTACATGGTGCCGCAGTGGACTAAATTTGTGCGTCGCGATTTTATTTTTGAAAATGAATTGTTCTTTCCCAACACGCGCCACGGCGACGACGTTATTTGGACTTGGGCTTTGGTCATTTGTGCAAAAAAATTTCTGCGCGTGCCCAATATAGTTTATTGTCAACGCCTTACAAAAAATTCTATTCTTCAGAAAGAACGCACGCCGTTGCAAGGAATAAATTTTTGGCTTAATCCGGTCATTTTAGCTTTGAATCAACTTGATAAAGTTATGAGCAAGACGGATTTTTTCAAAAAAATATTCAGTATCGTTATGCTGTTTTGGAAAATTTTGTTCATATCATGCTTGGAAGTCTTTTTAAATGCAGTTTACAAAAATCTCCAGCTGAAATTTATGAGGGGATAAAACAAAGCTATGAAAAAAATTTAGGCGAGCAAAATATTTTGGTTTCTTTTCTGCTTGCCGATTTAATAGAGCAACAAAAAATTTTCGTCAAGAATCAAGAGCGAATAGCTCAGCTTGAACAAAAAACTAAGTGAGGAAGTGACGCCTTTGGCTCTAAGAATTATCACGGGGATTATAGGAATTGCTATCGCGGCGTTTGTGATTCAATACGGCGGCGCGCCTTTTGCAGGGTTTGCAATATTTTTATCGCTGTTGGCATGGCATGAATATTCGGGCGCGTTCCGACGGGCAGGAGTCATTACAACTTATATTTTTGGCGCATTGGCATTGATTTTGCTCCTGTGTTGCGCGTGGCTCGGCAACGTCGAAGAACTTTTAGCAGTCTTGACCTTAAGCATGATGATAATTTTTTTGCTGACGGTTATTCTGCGCGGGAGCACTCGTCCTAATGACGCTTGCGTTTCGGTGGCGGGGATAATGTATATTGGTCTGCCGTTCGCGCATTTGATTTTCCTGCGCTTTTTGGCGGACGAACCTCAACCCGGCGAAGCCGTCACGACTGTCCAGGAAATTGCTACGAACAATTCAACCATACTCGACAAAATTGACCTCGGAAAAGTTGCCGATTTCCTGCCGTCTCTGGATTTGCATTTGAATTTGTCCTTAAATGTAAATGTCGATGCGGGTTGCGCGTTGGTTTGGGTTTTATTCGCTTGCACGTGGGCGAGTGATACTTTTGCCTACTTCGTCGGCTCGGCGATTGGCTCGCACAAACTCGCCTCTTCCATAAGCCCCGGAAAAACTGTTGAAGGTTTCCTCGGCTCCATTGTCGGCACGATTTTAACTGCGATTATCGTCGGAACATTTATTTTCGGCTTGCCGCTCGTCAAAATGGCGGTCGCGGGATTTATTTTGGCGATAGTAGCGACGCTCGGCGATTTGGTTGAATCGGTGCTCAAACGCTTTGCCAATATCAAAGATTCGGGATTTTTCCTTCCCGGGCACGGCGGCGCACTCGACAGATTTGACAGCATACTTTATACCGCGCCGACTTTTTATTACTTTGTGATTTTATCGGGCATAGCTTAGGGCGGGTGATAAATTTTGATTTTAATGATAGCGGCGGCTGTCTTCGTCTTCGGACTTTTGGTTTTAGTTCACGAGTGGGGACATTTTATTACGGCTAAAATGACGGGCATGCGCGTCGACGAATTTGCAATCGGCTTCGGTCCCAAACTCCTAAGCAAAAAACGCGGCGAAACGATTTACTCCCTGCGTGCAATTCCGCTCGGCGGCTTTAACGATATTGCCGGCATGGAGCCCGAAAACAATACGGCGGGCGAACGCGGTTTTTGTGCAAAGCCCGTCCTCTCCAGAATGATTGTTATTTTGGCGGGCGCGGCCATGAATTTTGTTCTGCCGATTGTTTTATTTTTCGGGATTTACTCGACGCTTGGCGAGGCGCAACCCGCTCCCGAACCGATTATCGGCGGCGTGATTGAAGGCATGTCGGCTGAAAAGGCGGGAATTCGGGAAGGCGACGAAATTTTAAGCGTCGACGGGCAAAAGGTCACAACTTGGACAGAATTTACCGACAAACTTAAAACCGTTGCGGAAGGACAAAGCATTTTGCTCCAATACAAGCGCGGCGACGAAATTAACGAAGTCACGGTATTGCCGACTTATAACGAACAGGAACAGCGCGTTTTGGTCGGCGTTCAAAGTTCGCTTGTCTACGAAGAAAAATCTGTGCCGGAATCCTTTACGCTCGCGATTGATCGTACCAAAGAAATTACAATTCTCATGCTTGAATCAATCGTCGGGCTGTTCAAAGACCCCGATCAAACCGAAAATCTCGCCGGTCCGATTGGAATTGTACAAATGTCGGGTCAAGTCGCCGAACGCGGCTTTATTCCGCTCCTAAACTTCGCCGCGCTTTTGAGTATAAACCTCGGCATAATTAACTTATTGCCCGTGCCCGTGCTTGACGGCGGGCATTTCGTCAATCTGTTTATCGAAGCCGTCAGAGGCAAGCCGCTCGGCTCAAAGGCGGTTGCTTATACTCAACGCGTCGGCATTGCGTTTTTGCTCATGCTTATGCTTTTCGCCACGAAAAATGATTTAGTCCGCGTTTTCACGAAATGAGGAAGTCACATGCGCAAAATTTTTACAATCGGTTTTACAAGAATGACGGCGGAGGAATTTTTCACTTGCCTGGAAAGAAATCGCGTCGAAAAAATCGTCGACGTTCGTTTGAATAACGCTTCCCAACTTCTCGGCTTTTCAAAATATCCCGACATTGAATATTTACTGCGCAACCTTTCCAATATCGATTACGTTCAAGATAAAAATTTTGCGCCGTCTGAAAGAATTTTTGACGCTTACAAAAAAAAATTCCTTAATTGGCAAGAATATGAGGAGGCGTTCGCCGCGCTTATGCGTACACGCGACATTGAAAAATACATTTTGAAAAATTATGCGGACGCGGATAATATTTGCTTGCTGTGCAGTGAAGTTTCGCCGGAAAATTGCCACAGGCGGCTTGTCGCAGAAAAAATCGCCGAAGTTCTCGGCGACGTTGAAATTATTCACCTGTGAGGCGCGGCAATGTTTATAAAAAGGCTGATAATTCTGGCTGAAAGCGCGAAGTTCAATAATTTTTGCGTGGCGGGCGTCGATGTTGAAACGGGCAGATGGCTTCGCCCCATTTCCGAAAAGCCCGAACTCGAAGATGCTGTTCCACTTGACGATTTAAAATATCCCGACGGCTCACGCGTTGAGCTTTTGGACGTTGCAGAAATAAAATTTTCCGACCGAGCGGCAAACAATCCGATTCAGCCGGAAAATTTTTTTTATAACGAAAAATATTTTTGGCAAAAAGTCGGGCGAGTTACTTTGCAGGAGCTTATCGACCTGCGCGGTTTTGATTTTCGCGATAAAATTTTCTACAACAACAACCGATCAATTCTCGGAGTCGATGTCATTAAATTTCACGAGCGCGAATCTCTTTTGCTTCTGCCTGTGGAAAATTTATTTATTTCTGTCGAGGAAAGCGACCATAAAAAATTTTTTGCGGATTTCGAGTACGGCGGCGAAAAATTTTATCGTTTCAGCGTTGGAGATATTGCCGTCAGAAAAAATTTTGCCGATAACGCCGCGGGAAAATATTTTTTTAAGCAAAGCGCAAGCGTCGTGTTCAGCTTGACTAATCCTTATCGCAAGAACGCCGAATGTTACAAAATGCTCGCGCAGATTTTTTAACAATTCCCGGCGTAAACAAAATTCAAACGGCGTTTCGCGACTTCGACAAGTTCATAAATCGCTTTAACCGGCGTCGGCGGGAGATTTTGAACTTTGTAGCGCGGGAAAAATCTGCTGATGTGCAACGGAATATCTTTCGAGATACCGGCAAGCCACGCCGCTTCCTTGTCCATTTCTTCGGGCGAATCGTTCATTGTCGGCACAATCAGCGTCGTAACTTCGACATGACAACTCTGCGCGGAAATTTCTATCGTTTTGCGCACCGTTTCAAAACTCCCGCCGAGTTTGGAATAAATTTCTTGGCTGAATCCCTTTAAATCAATATTCATGGCGTCAATCAGCGGCAAAATCTTTTTCAAGGCGGCGGGCGCAACCGTCCCATTCGTCACCAAAACAGATTTCAAGCCTATTGCCTTCAAAAGCTTGGAAGTGTCGCGGACAAATTCATAACTGATAAACGGCTCGTTGTAGGTGAACGCGACGCCGATATTTTTTTGTCCGATAAGCTCCTTTGCAAGCGCGGCAAGCTGTTCGGGAGTAATTTTTCGCGTCGGGAAATTTGAATCCGCCATTGAAATTTCAAAGTTTTGGCAGAAAGGGCAATTCAAATTGCAACCGTAGCTTCCGACCGATAAAATCCGACTGCCGGGGAAAAATTTATACAGCGGCTTTTTCTCAATCGGATCAAGCGCAATAGAAGTTATCGCGCCGTAATTGAGCGCGGTAATTTCTTCGCCGTCATTAAATCTGCCGCGACATTTCCCGACCTCGCCCGCCGCTAGTCGGCAATGGTGCGGGCATATCTCGCAAATCAACTTTTCCATAAACGTCACCTCGCCGCGCAGATTTTATAAAAATTTTTTTCCAACGTCAAATAATAAGTGATTTATATTTGCAAAAAGTGATTAAAGCGTTTAAAGTATTGGAGACATATAATAACAAAAACGCATGAAGGACTAATAGATATGAACTTAAAAGAGTGGCAAATATTAAAGAGCGGCAAAAGAAGCGACTTCGCGATAATAATAACAATCACGATAATATTTTTAGTCGTGATAGAAATGAACGTGCGCTTGATATTTCAAATGACCTCGAATCAAGCAGAGGAAATCGGGCAAACACAGCTGGAAGTAATTCGCGGCGATTTTCAAGGGACGCTTTATCAGGCGGAAGGCGCGACATTGAAAATGGCAATGGAGGCGGAGCAATTACTCAAAGACAAAACGCCTTTCAATGAAATGGAAAAATTTTTCGATAAGCGCAAACACGAACAAAAAAATTTAACGGGCGGAGTATGTTTCAACACTTACATTGCGAGTAAGGATTGGGCGATAATTCCCGATTTCGACATGCCACCCGATTATCACGCGACGGAAAGATTGTGGTACAAGGGCGCGGCGGAAAATCCGAGCAAAGTTTACATAACCGAGCCTTATATTGACGCAATGACCGGAATAACGTGTTTCACTATGTCAAAAATGTTGGAAGACAATCAAACAGTCGTAGCATTGGATTTTACATTTTCTGATGTTCAATATTTTATTCGCAAAATGAGTGCGACGAGCGGACGAACGGCTTTAATCGTGACGGAAAGCGGCATGATAATCGGTTACACGGACATGAATCTTGTCGGCGAAAAAATTTCGGAGAAATTGCCCGAATACGAGAGCATATTAAATCGAGTGGTGCAATCGGAGCGAAACGAAAGTTTCAAGGAGCAAATTGACGGCAGAGAACATACGATTTTCAGCACCTCAACGCCAAACGGTTGGCATATCATTTTGAGCGTCGACAATCGGGCGTTTTACAGGGAAAGTTACATACAGATAATAATTACGACGCTGATAAGCCTGATAATGATGTTGGCGATAATTTTTTTCTATCTGAACGCGATGAGAAACGGTTTGCGTGCAAAAAATGCATTGCAAGTCAAAGAAGAATTTTTTTCGCGCTTGTCACACGAATTGCGCGATCCGGTTAAAAATATTTTAAATCTGTCCGGCATGGAAATGCTGAAGTCGGACGCAGACCCCGCAGAAAATGCAGCAAAAGTTCGCGAGGCAGCGTTGAGACTTTCCGACATGCTGGATAATTTATTTTCGTTTTCGTCAATAGTTTCGGGCAATAAAAAACAAACGATAACAAAAAAATATTTTCAGGATAAAGAATTGTCGAAAATCAGCCGCTACGCAAGAGTAGGAATAATTGCGGTTTTAATTTCGGCAATGACTTTGGCGTTCGGAATATGTTTTACTACGACAATGAGTTGGGGCGATACGAAAATGACTCGCGCACTTGATACCTACGAAAATCAACTTTATGGCTGGGTGGAAAGTCAGCGCGGTATCTTGAAAATGTTCGTAAATATTTTGAGAGAACACCCCGAATTAATGGACGATTATACCGGGGCTGTTAAATTTCTCGACGATTTGGCAAAGCATTATCCGGAAATATCGGTCTGTTATCTTGCCAATCCTTACAAGGAACATTCTCTGATAATGAACAACGGTTGGACTTCGCCCGACCCAAATTGGCGCGTGGAGTCGCGTCCGTGGTATGTAAATGCAGAAAAATCCGTGGCGGGTTTCAGCATTTCCGCGCCCTATTACGACGCGCAGACAGGAATTTACTGTGTGACAATGTCGCAACTGATTTTCGGTCCGAAGGGCGAATTTGTCGGGATTTTCGGCATTGATTTTTATCTGGATCGCCTGATTCAAGTTTTGGGCAAAAGTTACACAAATGACAGCTACGCCTTCCTCGTCGACAGGAACGGGATAATAATCAATCACCCCAACATAAATTATCAGCAATCGACGACCAACATTACCGATATTTCCAACACGGAATATAAAGACGTTTATTCTGACGAAGGAATTCATACCTTCCGCGACTACACGGGCAATTTTGTGGCGTGTCTTGCCGAAAAAGATAAAATCTCCGAGTTTACGGTTGTCGTTGCAAATAATTGGTGGAATATTTACGGAAACAACATATTGCTTGGCGGATTATTTGTGGTATTGCTGGTGATATGTATTTTAATTGTGAACGGCTTGATAAATCGGCTGTTGCGTTGGCAAGAGTCGGTAAACGGGCAATTAAAAGCGGCCTCAGATGAGGCACTGGCGGCGAGTAAAGCAAAGTCGCAATTTTTGGCGCAAATGTCGCACGAAATCCGCACGCCGATAAATGCGGTGCTGGGAATGAACGAAATGATTCTGCGCGAGAGCAAAACCGGCGAAATTTTGGATTATGCGGCGAACATTCAGAGCGCGGGCAAAACTTTGCTGGCTTTGATAAATTCAATCCTCGATTTTTCAAAAATTGAAGATGGGAAAATGGAAATACTCCCCATGCGCTACGAAACGATAAATTTAATTGATGATTTGGTAAATATGACTTCAGAACGCGCCAAAAAGAAAGATCTCGAATTTAAAACGGAGATTGATTCAAATTTGCCGCAGAGTTTGTACGGCGACGACGTTCGCCTGCGTCAAGTTATCGTGAACATTTTGACGAACGCCGTTAAGTACACGCATAAAGGTTCGGTGACTTTAGCGATAAGCGGGAGCCAAATTGACGCGGACAATTACGAATTGCGAGTAAGCGTCAGCGACACGGGCATTGGAATAAAAAAAGAAGACATTGACAAATTATTTTTATCGTTTCAGCGTCTCGAAGTGGAAAAAAATCGCGATATTGAAGGCACCGGACTAGGAATATCCATTGTGCAGAAACTTTTGGCGATGATGGACAGCAATTTGGAAGTTTCAAGCGAATATGGGCAGGGCTCGACGTTTTCATTTAAGATTATGCAGAAAATAATTGATAAAAATCCGATTGGCGAATACGAAAAGCACACAAAACACCTTGATAACGTCGCGGAAAAGAAATTTTTGACGGCAGAAGGCGCGAAGGTTCTTGCTGTGGACGATAACGACATGAATTTAAAAGTTATAAGCGGTTTGCTCAAGCGCAACAAAATTTTCCCCGATTTGGCGGAAAGCGGGCAGCAGGGAATTGACATGGCTAAGAAAACTTTTTATCACATAATTTTTTTGGATAACATGATGCCGGGCATGAGCGGCATTGAGACGCTAAAAAAAATGCGCCGCGAAAATTTTTTGGACGAGAAAACGACGGTCGTAATGCTGACGGCAAGCGCGATAGCCGGCATGCGCGAAGAATATCTGCGCGAAGGCTTCGACGATTATTTGAGCAAACCGATAAACGTTTCGGAGCTTGAATCGATATTGGAAAGGCATTTGCCGCCAGAAATTATTTCGTTTGAAATCGAAGGACAGAAAGTTACAGAGGAAAAAATTGAGGAAGAAGAGCCCGAAGAAGTTGTCGGCGAAGACGAATTCAGCAAGCGCGAACGGAAAAAATTTGCGGAAATTTGCCCCGATATAAATTTGGAAGTCGGCTTGCAATACTGCATGAACAGCAAAAGCTTTTTAACGCAAATGTTCACGACTTACACCGACGCCAAGCGCGCCGATAAAATTCAAGCGGCGTTTGAGGCGGGCGACGTAAAAAATTATCAAATACTCGTTCACGCGCTGAAATCAACCTCGCTTTCAATCGGAGCGGAAAATTTGAGCCAACAGGCAAAAGCATTGGAATTGGCAGCAAAGGATAATAGAGTTGAGGAAATCAAAAAAAATCATGGCGATTTAATGGCGAATTATAAAAAAGTTCAGGAAGAAATTCAAAAATGGTTGGAGGCAAGCGTATGAGCAAGATTTTAATAGTCGACGATGATGAAATGATGTTAATGATGGCGCGGCATATTCTTTTGTCAAAATATGAAGTCGTGACGGCGACGACCGGCGCGGAAGCGATAGAAATTTTTGAGACGGAACGCCCCGACATGGTTTTATCGGATTTAATGATGCCGGAAATGGACGGTTACGAATTGCACAGAATTTTACAGGAAAAAAGCGGCGAAACTCTGCCGATAATGTTCATGTCGGCAAATGAGGGCGACGAAAGCGAAATAAAAGGCTTTGAGGTCGGCGCGGCGGATTATATTCACAAGCCGCTGAAACCCGACGTCCTTTTGCGGCGCGTCGAAAACATAATCGAGAATTTAGACAAAATACACGGGCTTGAGGCGGCGGCGTCGACAGATCCGCTGACAAAATTGCTCAATAAATCGGCGGCGCAAAAAGAAATCGGAGAAATTGTAAAAAAATCTTCGGGCGCGTTGCTTATGATTGATTTGGACAGTTTTAAGCTGGTGAATGACATTTACGGACACAACACCGGCGACAAAATTTTAATTCATTTCGGCGAGCTGATAAAAAAAATAATTCGGACAAATGATTTGGCGGGGAGAATCGGCGGTGACGAATTTATTGCATTTCTGCAAAACGTCGGCGACGAAAACATTTTAAAAGAAAAAACCGAGTATCTGAACGAAAAACTTTTAATCGCGGCGAAAAAATTAATGGGAAAAGATATGCAAATTCCGCTGGGAACGAGTGTCGGGGCGGTTTTCGTTCCCGAAGAAGGCAGAGATTTTAAAATGCTGTGCAAAAAAGCCGACATCGCACTTTACAAGGTAAAACACGGCGGCAAACATGCTCTTGCGGTTTTCAGCGAAAAAAATCACGCGGAAAATAATTCGGTCGGCGGACTTTCGCAACTGCGAATGATTTTGAGCGAGCGAAATATAGAAGCCGGCGCGTATTTCGCTGATTTTGAGGCGTTCAAAAAAATTTATCAGCTGTTCATGCGCATGGACAATAAAAATTTAATTTTAATGCAATTCACGCTGTCGGACGCTGATTTTGCGGAGGAGTTTAAAGAAGTTTTGTTGAAGTCGCTTAGGAAAAGCGATTGCGTGACGCGGAACGGCAAAAAATTTTTGGTTTTATTGCTTGATCTGTCGAAAAAAGAAGCCGACAACGTCAAGGATAGAATAATTTCGCAGGTAAAAAATATTTCCGCAACGAAAATCGGCGTTGAGCATGAAAAAATTTTTTAAATGGCAGGGCGCGTCATGAAGTACTTAAGCAATATAAAAAATTTTAAATTTTTGACAGCGGCGGTTATGTTTTTGATAATAGTTTTACCGGTCATTTTTGTTTTTCATTTTAACAGAGAATTTGCGGAGCGGAAGGAAAAAATCGGACTCATAATATTGGGCGACATAAAAACACCCGGTTGGAACGAATCGCATTACAGAGGAATTAAGGCGGCTTGCGAAAATTTCGGAATAGAACTTTTGGTTCGGGATAAAGTCAGAGAAAATATCGGCGAGTGTCCCGCGGCGATAAAAGATTTGGCGAGAAACGGCGCGAGAATGATTTTTTTGGCGAGCTATTCCTATTCGACGGAGGCGCAAGATTTAATCAAAAGATATCCGCAGATAGCTTTTGCGACGAATTCGGCGGAAGTTCACGCGAGAAATTTGACGGCGTATTTCGTCAGAATGTATCAGGCGCGGTATTTGGCGGGCGCATTGGCGGGCATGAAAACAAAATCGAATGTAATCGGCTACGTTGCGGCACTGCCCAATACCGAAGTCAATCGCGGGATAAATGCTTTTGCTCTGGGCGTGCAAAAAACTAATCCGCAAGCAAAAGTCGTGGTAATGTGGACGGGATATTGGCAGGACGAAAAAACGGAAGCAAAACACGCCGAACGGCTGATAAAAGAGGCAGGCGCGGATATTTTGACGTATCACCAAGACGAAGAGACAACCGCGCAGGTTGCAGAAAAATTCGGCGTGGATTTTATAGCCTACAACGCTATTTTGAACAGCAACTCCGAACATTATTTAACGTCAATCCTCTGCCGCTGGGATTTATATTACTCGGATATGATTCAGCGTTATTTGAAGGGCGAAATGAATTACGTAAAAAATCATTGGATCGGAATTGAGCGCGGCGCGGTCATGTTGTCGAATTTTTCGCCCGCAGTAACTCCAAAAATGATTGCAAAGGTTGATTCACTCAAGCAGGAGCTGATAAACGGCAAATTGATATTTTCGGGAAAGATTTATGATAACGCGGGCAATCTTCGTTGCGAGGAGGACGAAGCGATAAGCGACGACACCTTGTTGGAAAATATAAATTGGCTCGTGAGAGGAGTTGAGGTACTTGAATGAGCAAGGCTTTTCCTTAAACGAGAAATATATCCGGAAAATAATTTTGCAATTCGCGACAGTAATGTTTATCTTAATTTTTGCGTGCTTTTCATTGCGCACGGAAGTCAGAGATTTATTAAACGCGACGTTAGAAAAAATGATAGCAAAGCAAACGTCGGATATGTCAATCGTGGCGGAGGAAAGATTTTCAAAAGAACTCGCCGAACTGCGCTTGGCGGCAAAATATTTGGAAGCGCATCCGGATTCGGCGACAGAAGAAAATTTTTTATCTCTGCTTAAACTCGATAACGAAGAAATATCGGTCGGGTTGTTGCGATTGGACGGGCGAGCGATTCACGGGAAAATTATATCTAAATGGGATTTTCTGCGCTTTCCTTCGGCTTATCGCGGCAATGATGTCGTAGATTTCTGCGCGGGCAAAGGACTTTTGTTTGCAGTGCCGGTCATGCACGGCGGAAACGTCAAGGCGGTGATTTATCGGCTTTACGACGAAAATCTTTTGCCGGATTTCTTCGGATTTGCCGAGTACAATTCGGACGCAAAGTTGTTAATTCAGGAACGCAACGGGCAAATTATAATTCCCTACAAAAATTACGGAAAAGCCGACAGAAAATTTTTCATGGACGATACGATAAGAAACGGATTTAAAATTATTCGCGATAAATTGGCGACGAATAAATCTGTCGGGCTGTATCGGAAGGCTGAAGTCGGGAGATTTTTTTTGTTCGCGACGGATTTACCTCAAACAAATTGCACGCTGATAGGTTATGTGCCGTGGTCGGCGGTCGCAGGCGATATCTTCAGGATTTATACGCTTTTGCTGGGCGGCGGAACGTTAATGCTGATTTTTCTTGCGTTGGTGAGCGCGTATCTGTTTGTCATGCGGACAAAGGCGGAGGAAAGTGACGCCCTGCGCGAGGCAAAACGGACGGCGGACGAAGCTAACAAAGCCAAAAGTGATTTCCTTGCCAACATGAGCCACGAGATAAGGACGCCGATTAACGCGATTATCGGAATGAACGAAATGATTCTGCGCGAAAGTCAAAATCCCGACATTATCAGTTACGCGCAAAATTCTGCCGCCGCCAGCGAAACTTTGTTGAGTTTGATAAATGATATCCTGGACTTCAGCAAGATTGAGTCGGGGAAATTTGCATTGCTTGAGGAAAATTACAAACTCGACGAAGTTATAAAAAGTTTGGTCAAGATGATGAAGCCGCGAGCCGCGAAAAAAAGTTTGTCGTTCAATGTCAAGGTAAATCCCGCGACGGGAAATCTTTTATTCGGCGATTCCGTTCGCATTCGGCAAATCGCGCTGAATATTTTGAGCAACGCCGTCAAATACACAAAGGTCGGCGGCGTCGAGTTCGGCGTTGACAGCAAAGCAATTTCCATTGACAAAACAAATTTAATCTTTACTGTTAAGGACACGGGCATTGGCATTCGCACCGAAGATATTCCGAAAATTTTTAATGACTTTGAACGCTTCGACGCGCAGAAAAATAAAAACATCGAGGGCACGGGTTTGGGGCTTGCGATAACCAATCGTCTCGTCAATCTTATGGGCGGCAAAATCGAAGTTCAAAGCGTTTACGGCGAAGGCTCAACGTTTATCGTGACAATTCCGCAAAAAATCGTCGGCAAAGAATTAATCGGCAATTTCACGGACGAAACGACTTCCGTGCAGGAAAAATATCAGCCGCTATTCATTGCGCCCGACGCGGAAATTTTGGTCGTCGACGATAACGAAATGAATTTAACTGTCGCGGTAAATTTGCTCAAGGCGACGCAAATAAAAATTGACACGGCGTTAAGCGGAATGATTTGCTTAAAAAAACTCGCCGAACGTCATTACGATTTAATTTTTATGGATCAGATGATGCCGAGCCTCGACGGAATTCAGACGCTGAAAATAGCGTCGGCAATGGAAAATAATTTGAGCAAAGACGCGCCAATAATCGCGCTGACGGCAAACGCAATTTCCGGAACGCGGGAAATGTTAATCGGCAAAGGTTTCACGGATTATTTGAGCAAGCCGATTGATATAAAACTTATGGAGCAAATGCTGATGAAATATTTGCCTTCAAAAAAAATTTTGCCGCCGCCCGAATCAACTTCCGAGCCGGAAAAAATTTCGGAGGCGAACAGCGACTTTATCAACGTTGAATTGGGACTCGAATACAGCGCGGGTATGCCCGACATGTACAAAGAACTTTTGCTGATGTTCAGCAATCTCAAGGCGGAGAAACAGAAAAAATTACAAGAAGCTTTCGACGCGCAGGACTGGAAAAATTATACAATCTATGTTCACGCGCTGAAATCGACAGCGTTATCAATCGGCGGCGAAAAAACTTCTGCGGCGGCAAAAGATTTGGAAATGGCAGGAAAAATTTTGACGGCAAAGACAAGTTCGGAACTCGAAAAGCACGAGAACGCGGAATTTATCCAAAAAAATCACGCGGCGACAATGAAACTTTACGACAAACTCGCGGAGGAAGCAAAACGCTTGGCAGATACCCTCGGATAAAAAATTTTTAAAGGATTTTTAGCAATTTGGGAAAATATTACGATTGACTTGATTTTTTGGAGGTTTTATCATGCGTAAGAAAAAAATTCTGCTGATTGACGATGACGAAATGAATTTGCAAATCGCCAAGATGATTTTGGAAAGAAAATTGCCGTGCGAAGTAATCTGCGCGGACAGCGGCATTAAAGGATTAAATATTTTGCGAGTCGAGCGCATAAATTTGGTTTTGCTGGATATTTTAATGCCGCTCTTCGACGGGATAGAGACGTTGCAGGAAATTCGCGGAAATGCTTTTATGAAAGACGTTCCTGTAATGATGTTGACGGCGTCGGGCGACATAGAAAATATTCACAAGGTCGGGGCGTTGGGAGTAAAAGACTACATTAAAAAGCCGTTCATGCCGGCGGATTTGATTGCGCGGGTTACGAAAAAGCTTTCCGAAATACATTCGGAAGAAATTTTGCTCCTGGGCGACAACGAAAAAGTTTTATCGGAAATGCGGCGGGTTATTGAAGAAAATTTCCCGCACGAAGCAATAATCGCCACGAATTACTATGAAGCAGTCGAAATTTTGCAAAGCGCGAAAATAGAATTGATACTGTCCTGCGCGGACATGAAATTTATCGCGGAGCTTAAGATATTGCCGTTCTTGGCGTCGGACAAAAAATATAAAGAAATTCCGTTCGCGCTGTCGACGCCCGATAAACTTCTTGAGATGATTGACAAAATAAACGGACGAAAACGCGCTTATCGGCGATAAAATTATATGGAGGAAATTAAATGATAGAGGAAAGTTTGAAAGTGGAATTGGCAGCGGAGTTATTGAAAAAATTTTTGCCTGCCGAAATGCACGAGGAAATTTTGAGGGAACTGAATGCAGAAATTGTAAAAAAACCTGCCGAGGCGGCTGAAAAAACTTCTGCTACGAAAAATTTCAGTGCCGGCGACCGTGCGTCGATTTTAGTCGAGGCGTTGCCATACATACAAGAATTTCACGGCAAGACGATTGTAATAAAATACGGCGGCAACGCAATGGTAAACGACGAATTAAAAGCGAGCGTCATGCAAGACGTTGCGTTGATGAAGTTCGTCGGGATAAATGTCGCGATAGTCCACGGCGGCGGACCCGAAATAACCGGCTTTTTAAAGAAACTCGGCAAGGAAAGTTCATTTGTCAGCGGCTTGCGCGTCACGGACGAGGAAACGGTGGAAATAGCGGAAATGGTTTTGGACGGCAAAATTAATTCGGAGATCGTCACGCTGTTAAATCGTCGCGGACTTCGGGCGGTGGGCTTGAGCGGCAAAGACGCCGATTTAATTCGCGCAGAAAAAAAATTGGCTACGGTTTATGAACAGGGCGAGAAAACCAAAGTGGATATAGGCTACGTCGGCAAAGCAAAGCAGATAAATATTCAAATTGTGAACGATTTGATAAGCCAAGGCTATGTTCCGGTGATTGCGCCAATCGGCGTCGGCGAGGACGGCGAAAGTTACAATATCAATGCCGATTACGTCGCGGCGGACATTGCTGGCGCGTTGAAGGCGGAAAAACTTTTGCTCCTGACGGATACAGAAGGCGTTTACAAAAATTTTGAGGATAAAAATAGTTTTATCTCGACGCTTAAAGCCGACGAGGCGCGAGCCTTTATCAAGAGCGGCGAAATTTCGGGCGGCATGATTCCGAAAGTCGAAGCTTGCTTGCGGGCGTTGGACAAGGGCGCGAATAAAGCTTACATTATCGACGGGCGGCTCCCGCACTCGATTATTTTGGAACTTTTCAC
>CAMNEX010000036.1 GCA_946536825.1 uncultured Selenomonadales bacterium
ATTTTCTGTCAATGAAATAATTTTCCTGCTTTATCTCCAAGTATCCTCGCCGCCGATGAAATTATTTTCCTCGTCCCAATCGCCGGGCATACCTTTAGCGAAAATCAAAGGCTTAGAAGAATTTTCCTGCACAAATTTTGCGACGGAGCCAAAAGTTTCGGCGTCAAAACCTCCGAAACCGCGGTTGCCCATGACAATTAAATCAAAATCGCCCTGCGCGGCAATGTCGTTTTGAATATTTTCCGCCGAAGCTCTTTCCTGCACGATTGTCGGCAAATTTAATGAATCAGTCGCGCCCGTGTCCGCGACGCCCGCCAAAAGCCTGTCTAAAAGTTGCTGTTGCGTTTCGACGTTCGCCCGCGCAACGTTTAAAGTCATTGTCGCGTCGTCGAGTTGAGCTTTTGCAATCGCGCCTTCCAATCAACAGCGCGATAAAAAAAATTCCTGCCCGAATTGCCTTGCGTCTTGGTGCCATAAAAATTCTTCCGTTAAAATCGTTTTGAATATTTTAGCAAATCGGCGGCGGGCAATGTAATAGACGCGGAAAAAATTTTTGTGTTATTCTTGGATTTGACACCCTAACAAAAAATTTTTTTATAGTTAATGTTTATCGTTGCATGAAAATTTTCTGCGTGATAAAATCATTTAGAAGAAATTTTTATAAAAGGTGGGAGAAGAAATGGTTCACATAGTTGGAGCAGGGCCGGGCGACCCCGATTTAATTACAGTCAAAGGACAAAGGCTTTTAAGCGAAGCTGACATTGTGATTTATGCGGGCTCGCTCGTCAACGAAGAAATTTTAAAATTTTGCAAGCCCGACGCAGAAATTTATAATTCCGCGCAGATGATGCTCGAAGAAATTCTCCACGTCATAACGCTGGCAGAAAAGGCGGGCAAAACAACCGTCCGACTGCACACGGGCGACCCGTCGATTTACGGCGCGGTTCAGGAACAAATGAATGCAATGGAAGCTCGCGGAATAGAATTCGACGTGACGCCAGGCGTAAGTTCATTTCTCGCGGCGGCGGCGTCACTCAAGCAGGAATACACATTGCCGGGCGTAACACAAACGGTTATAATCACGCGGCGCGGCGGAAGAACTCCCGTGCCCGATTCGGAATCCCTAAAAAAACTCGCACAACATCAAACGACGCTTTGCATATTTTTATCGGTAAGTCTTTTGCCGGAGATAAAACAAGACTTAATGTCGGCGGGATTTAAATCCTCGACGCCCGTTGCCGTGGTTTACAAGGCGTCGTGGCCGGGCGAAGAAAAAATTATCAAAGGGCGGCTTGATACAATCGTCCAACAGGTTAAGGAGGCAAATATTGACCGCACGGCAATGATTATTATTGGACATTGTTTAAACGCAAGAAAGGAGAACCAACAAAAATCAAATTTGTACTCCCCGAAATTCAGTCACATGTTCAGGCAGGCGAGATTTTAAATTGAGAACAGCAATTATTTCATTAACGGCGAAAGGCGCCCGCCTTGCCGAAAAAATTTCCGCGAAAGTCGGCGGGCAGACTTTTGCCAAGGGAAAAAATTTCAGCAAACTTGCCGATTTAGTCGCCGATATTTTTGGCAAATTTGATGGACTTATTTTTATCTGCGCGGCGGGAATTGTCGTGCGAATGATCGCGCCGCATATCGTCAGCAAGCTCAGCGACCCCGCGGTTTTGGTTATTGACGAGAGCGGGAGAAATGTCATAAGCCTTTTAAGCGGGCACGTCGGGCGCGCCAATGAACTCGCGCTTGAAATTGCCAAGGCGATTGAGGCTAATCCCGTTATCACAACCGCAACCGACGTTGGAGGGAAATTTTCTGTCGACTTCGTTGTCTCCAAATTCGGACTTGTTCCCGAACCCAAGGAAGTTATCAAGGCGATTAACTCGGCAATTTTGCGCAACGAAGAAATTTTCGTCACTGCCGGCGACGTTCGACTTAATTTAATTCCGCAAAATTTAATTGCGGGCGTCGGTTGCCGGCGCGGAACTTCTTCCTTGAAAATTTTTGAGGCAATTCAACGCGCTTGCGCAATGATTCATCAGCCGATTGAGCGTGTTAAACTTCTTGCAAGTGTCGACGCAAAAAAAGATGAAGCCGGGCTGGTGTCGTTGGCGGAAGTCATGGGACTTGAAATTAAATTTTTTACCACCGCAGAACTTCAGCAAAAAATCGACGAATACAAGCTTGAAGAATCAAAATTTGTCACGCGCTCTGTTGGCGTGGGTAATGTCTGTGAGGCGGCGGCTCTGTGTTGCGTGGAAAATGCGCGTTTCGCCCTTCCCAAAACCGCATTTAAAGGCGTGACGGTTGCTTTGCTTTGGGAGAAATAATTTTTCATGAATTATAACCTTGACAAAAAAATTGAGCGCGAATTAATTTCTGCCGCTAAAAATTTCGGCGTAAAAAAATTGATTCTATTCGGCTCGCGGGCTCGCGGCACCAACAAGGAGCGTAGCGACATTGATATTGCCGTTTCGGGCGGAAACATTTCCGATTTCGCGCTTGCCGTCGAAGAAAATATCGAAACTTTGTTGCCATTCGACGTAATTAATCTTGATGAAGGCGTTGCAGAAGATTTTCAAACCGAAATTAACCGCGACGGCATTATTTTATACGAAGAGTTGCCCGCCGCCGTGAAAAGGTTTGACGCTTTTACTAAAAGTTTGGCGGTTTTGAGCCGTTCAAACCGAAATTTTAATGACGAAATTTATCGCATGGGCATTATCGGGCAATTTCATTTAACTTTTGAATTATCTTGGAAGGCTTTAAGGGAATTTCTTCTGATTCACGGCGTCAGCGAGGCAAATTCCGGCTCGCCGCGTGAAATTATCAAGTCGGCTTACAAATTTAATTTCCTTTCCGACGAAAATATTTGGCTCGACATGCTCAGGCGGCGCAATCAGACTATTCATATTTACGACGAAAACATTGCAATCGAACTCGTCAATTTGATTTTAGATAAATATTTGCCCGCATTTATAAATCTACGCGACGAATTGAATAAAAGGGCACAAAAACTTTTGGAGGGTGTTTAAATGATAAAAAAAATTCTTTTGGGCGTCCTGATTCTCGGCGTTCTCGCATTTGCGATTATCGGTTACGGGACTTACAAGGTCGCCGACGAAACCCTCAAGGATAAGGAACCGCAACTCCGCCAATATCTGCAAATGGACGAAGCCGCGCAGAATAAATACATTTTGGATAATATCAATGAGATTTTGACAAAGGTTGACCTCGACAATGACGGCAAGCCCGAAGATAAAGAGAAACTCGAACTTTTAATGAAATTAAATGAGCAACCCGATATTCAAAAGGCTCTTATCGAATTGGGTCGCTCGCTCGTCGCGGGTGTGATTATGCTTTCCGAGCCCATTGTCAACGATATGAACTCCGACATTAAAGCAAAGTACCAAAAAGAATACGACGAATTTGAGAGGCGGCTTGATAAATATTCAAAACTCGTCGAGGCGGCGGAGCCTAGACTGGCGCAATAATTCTTCTCAAAAAAATAGCCCGAAAATTTTTCGGGCTTTATTTTTTTACAATAAACTTCTGCGCTTCTGCTCAATGTAAAGTGCTCGAACGCTTATATCCACCGCGTGAACAAGCATTCCCGTCGTAAATTCAATCGCCTCGCGGATGTAGGCTTGCGTCTGCCGTATCAGCGTCGGAATATGATTGCCGTAACTCAAGACGACTTCGCAAGAAATTTTTAAACCGCAGTCGTTGTCGCCCTGCATGAGGTGTTTGACCGTAACGCTTTTCAAACTCTTGACGAATTCCCGCGCCTTGATAATTCGCTCGACAATTTCCAGAATAACTTTGTCGTCGATAATCAATTTGCCGTAGTAGCTGAACACCGGTCTGACGATTGATTTTTCTCCGAGCTTGCGACGCTTAACCTGCGACTGCTTGAAAAGCGATTGCAACGGATTAACAAGATAGCCCGAAAAATGCGGCTTCAGTTCAATCGTCGGTACGGGGATAATGTGTTTGCCTTCCTTGAGCCTGTGGAATTGCGCCGCTTCAATTTCCGAACGCGACGCTATGTCTTCAATGCGCACAATTAATTGAATCGACGGAAGTTTGAGCGTTTTGGAGATTTTGTGAACCATATTTTCTGACGTGCCGATAATTAAAATCCTGTGCGGCTGGATTTTATGAATCGCCCCGCGGACGTCTTCGGCATGCCCCGGCAAAACGAAAATCGCTCGCCTTACCGCCATGATTTTGCTTTTCTCGGTTTTGGCACTTTCGCCCGCTATTATGTGTCCGTCCTTAATCAAAATCCCGTCGTCAATTATTGCGTCGGCTTCGTGTTCGCGAGCAACCTGCAAGGCGCGATGACTTTTGCCCGTGCCGCTCGGTCCAACCAATGCTATCACGTCCATTAGAAATCCTCTCCTGCTTTTTGCTTGAAGACATTTTGCCACAAAGCCGAGAGAAATGCAATAAAAAATATGAAATAAGCATGAAAATTTTTTCAGATTTTTTTCTTTAGCCTTCCCTCGGAGAGGATTTTTTTTAGAATCCGAAAAGTCCTTTGACTTTGCTAAGGAAAGATTTTTCACGCGGCGGCAAAGGCGGACGCAGACGTTTTGCCGTGCCGTCGAGTACTCCGTTATTTTTTATTGACTGCAACCACTTCGGAAATTCATTTAACAACCGAGAATAAAGTTCTTCGTTTGAAACGCTCATAAAATCATCAAGCGCGAAAAAATTTGCGTTGTCGACGTAACGCCCGCGCATTGTGTCGAGCTTTTCCAAAATATCGTAATGACTGCCCCACACGCCGACGAATTGCCAGAAAATCGGCATGTACGACGAATAAACGAGCAACTTTTTTATGCCGCCGGTCTTGTAAATGCCGCCGTCAGTCACGAAAATGACATACGCGGGCAAAGAAATATCTTCGTATTCGGCGATAATATTTCTCATGACGAGCGGTTCATTGTTACTGCCGCCGAGTCGAATCATTAATTTTTTCCAATCACGCGGAACGGCGATTTCGTAATTTTTCATGGTGACATTCGGACGCTTGTCGTAGTGAGTGCCGTAAAACCAAAAATCAAGTTCGCCGTCGTTGTCGAATTGAACGGCAACGGGCAAAATTTTATTGACAATCTTTTGGACAAAACCATTTTTGTAGGAATTTTGCATTGAGCCGGAAATATCCATAACGAGCCCGACGCGAGCCGTCACGTCAAGCAAATTTCTTTTTTGAAGTTCGACTTTGAGCGGCTTGATCAGAGAAATTAATTTCGGTGCGCCGTCCTGAATTTTTTTCTCCAGAGAAATTTTTTTGCTTGTGGGCGGCGGTTCGGAAATTTTTTTAGGCGGTTCTTGTTTTGAAGGAGCAGGCGGAGTATCGTCATCAGCCTGTTCGCCGCCATAAAAGGCAAGCAGCGCGTCCAGTCCGCCGTTGAAGCCGCGAGCCACGACATTAAAACGCCAACCGTTTTTGCGATAAATTTCAAGCGACGTGATAGCCTTTTCCTGTTCAAAATCCGCACCGCCAAAGTTCGCAGAAATTTCGTCGCCGATAAAAATTTTGTGCGAAGAAATTTCACTCATGACACCCGCGCCGTCAATCGAGCCAGTGAACACGAGCTTTTGAATTTTTTCGGGCAGGGCGTTCAGATTGATTGTAAATTCCATACCCGAAGAAATTTCCGCGCCGACAATTTCTCCCGCGGGCGAGCTGAGCTGATTGTAAAAAATCATGTAGCGATCGTCTGAGAGTTTGTCGTTCTTATCAACGCCGAAACAACAAAAATCATAAACCGCCGCGCCCTGAATCTGCAATTTAATTTTCAGCGGGCGATTCAAATCAAAATATTTTTCGAGCTTATCTCTTGTTCCGCGTTCGGCAATCATTGCAATTCCTCCTAAAAATTATTTTTAAAAATCAACATGGATGGCGGAAACCCGGTCGCCCATGGACGGGCGACCGCCCGCGTCTTTTGCGTGACGCAAAAACAGCGGGTTGAAACGCCCTTTTCTTTGCTACTTTCTTTTGGGCGCAACAAAAGAAAGTAGATTAAAAAGCATTTTCTTTGAAACCTTTCTTTAGTGCGCGAAAAGAAAGGCAGGTTCTGCAATCATTGCAACTCCTCCCAAGAAATTTTCTTAAACAATAGCATAAAAAATTTGATTTACAAAGCCGTTTTTGCTAGACTGTGGAAAAATTTTCGGGAGGTAATTTATTTTGCTTGATATGAAATTTGTTCGCGACAATTTGGATTTAATTCGCGCAATGTTAAAGAACAGGAACAACGCTTTGAACTTGGATAATTTCAGCGAGTTGGAACAGAAACGCCGCGCAATTCTCGCCGAGACAGAACAGCTTAAAAGTCAACGCAATTCAACTTCCAAAAAAATCGGCGCAATGAAAAAGGCGGGAGAAGATACCGAAGCGATTTCCGCCGAAGTTCGCAAAATCGGCAACAAAATTTCCGAACTGGACGCCGAACTCCGCGACGTTGAAAATAATCTGCGCGATTTGCTTTTGCATATTCCGAACATTCCCGCCGCTGACGTCCCGATTGGTCTTGACGATTCTCAAAACCCCGAAATTCGCAAATGGGGCACGCCGCGCAGTTTCGACTTCGAGCCAAAAGCGCATTGGGAAATTGGTACCGCGCTGAATATTTTCGATTTCGACCGCGCAGGCAAAGTCACGGGCGCAAGGTTTACTTTTTATCGCGGACTCGGAGCACGGCTTGAGCGGGCTTGTATAAATTTCATGATGGATTTGCACGCCAATAAACACGGCTATACCGAAATGCTCGCGCCCTATATCGTCAACCGCGACAGCATGATCGGGACGGGGCAACTTCCGAAATTCGCCGCCGATATGTTCAAGCTTGAAGGTTTGGATTATTACCTTGTGCCGACAGCCGAAGTTCCTATGACGAATTTTCACCGCGACGAAATTTTATCCGCCGAAACTTTGCCGGAATATTACGCCTGTTACACGGCATGTTTCAGGGCGGAGGCGGGCGCGGCAGGTCGCGACACTCGCGGCTTGATTCGCCAACACCAATTTAACAAAGTCGAGCTGATTAAATTCACCAAGCCCGAAGATTCATGGCAGGAATTGGAAAGCATGGTCGACGCCGCTGAAGACGTCCTGCGCGTTTTGGAAATTCCTTATCACGTCGTCCTTTTGTGTACGGGCGATATGAGTTTCACTTCCGCCAAAACTTACGACATCGAAGTTTGGATGCCCGCGCAGAATAAATATCGCGAAATTTCTTCCTGCTCAAATTGCACCGATTATCAAGCACGCCGCGCCAATATAAAATTCCGCCGCGATAAAAAATCTAAGCCCGAATTTGTTCACACGCTCAACGGTTCGGGCATTGCGGTCGGGCGGACGGTTGCTGCGATTTTGGAAAATTATCAGCAGGCGGACGGCTCCGTTAAAATTCCTAAAGCTCTTGTGCCTTATATGGGCGGCGTCGAAAAAATTCGCCCGTAAAATCGTATGGAAAAGATTGATATAAAAATCGTTGGGATAGGCGAAGGCGGAGCGCAAGCCGTCAACAAAATGATTGCGGCGGGCGTCGGCAAAAATAAAAACGTCGATTTTATCTCCGTCGGCAAGGACGAAAATATTATGTTGGTCAGTGCCGCGCAGAAAAATATTTTTCTCAACCGCGACGCGACGACGATTTACAAAAACATTTCGGCGGCTCTGCGCGACGCGAAAATTATTTTTATCGTGGCGGGTATCGGCGGCTCGGCGGCTACTCAAGCAATTCCGCGCATTGTCTCCCTTGCAAAAAATTTAAATGCGGTGACTGTCGCCTTTGTCGATAAACCTTTTGTGCTTGAGAGTGCGGAGCGCAAAAAAAATGCAGAGTATTGCTTGAGCAGTCTTCGCGACGTCGACACAAAATTTATATTGCCCGCCGAAAAATTTTTTCTTTTCCGCCTAAATCAAAGCCAAGTTTCTTTAAGCGAGCTTTTCGACGTTGCCGACGAAATTTTTTGTCAAGGCGTGAAAATTTTCCTGGATATGATTGCAAAGAGCGACTCGCATTACAAATGGGGCAAGGCGGCATTCGGCTACGGTTACGGCGCGACCGCACTTGAGGCGATTGAAAATGCCGTTAAATTTCCTTTGTTGGAGCAAGACGAAATTAAACACGCGAAAAAAATTTTTATTCGCTTGACAGGCGGCAACGACACGCCGGCGAAAAATTTTATAAAAAAAATGATTCAGCCCGACGCGAAACTTTTTTGGCGCGTCGACAATTCACACGGCGAAAAAATTTTGGCGTCGATAATTTTCAATCACAAGGGGGCTTGAGTTGTGATTAAAATAATCCTCTCCGATATTGACGGCACTTTCCTCAAGGACGATAAAAAAACGCCCGAACTCCATGCCGCGGCGATTAAAGCTGTCGTCGCCAAGGGTTTGAAATTTGTTTTCGTCTCTGCGCGAATGCCCGAAGCGATTTATCCGATAACCGACGCAATCGGCATGGCTCACACGCCCGTGATAAGTTATGGCGGCGGGCTTGTCCTTACCGAGGACGAAGAAATTATTTTCGACAAAAAAATATCCGCCGATGACGCGAAAAACATTTTGGCGGAAATGAAGCGCGGTTGGCAGGACATTACGATAAATTATTACACAGGACGGCGTTGGTTCGTCGAGGAAATTGACAGTCGGGCTCAACACGAAGTCGATATAACTTCCGCGCAGGTTGAAGTTGCGAACTTCGACGAACTTTTGCGCGAAAATATTTTGCCGAATAAAATTTTGGTCATGTGCGAACCGCCGACTTGCGAGGAAATGGAACGCGTTCTGGGTAAAAAATTTCCTTCGCTTAACGTCGTCCGCTCCGCGCCGTATCTTTTGGAGATCATGGACAAAAGCATTTCAAAGGCGACGGGCATTGAAATTTTGCTAAAACATTACGGCTTTGAACTGAACGAGGCGATTGCGTTCGGCGACAATTATAACGATATTGAAATGTTGGAACTGATTCCGCAAAGCGTGGTAATGGCAAATGCGCCCGACGCCGTGAAAAAAATAGCCGCCAACGTCACTGACTCAAATGAGGTCGGCGGCATTTATACTTACCTTGTAAAAAGCGGCGTCATTTAATCGCCGTAGCCGTTCGGGTGAGTTTTATGCCAATTCCACGCGGTCGCGATAATTTTTTCTACGTCGTCGAAACGCGGCGTCCAACCTAAAATTTTTTTTGCCTTATCGCTTGAGGCAATCAATCGAGCCGGGTCGCCGGGGCGGCGTGCTCCGAGCTCCTTTTTTATTTTCTGTCCAGTAACTTTTTCCGCCGCGTCGATAATTTCTTTAACTGAAAAACCTTTCCCGCTGCCGAGATTGAAAAAATTCGACGCGCCGCCGCCGCGCAGATAATTCAAGGCGCAAACGTGAGCATTTGCCAAATCCAAAACGTGAATGTAATCGCGAATACAAGTTCCGTCGGGCGTGGGATAGTCCGTACCGAAAATCGTAATGTGGTCGCGCTTGCCGAGCGGCACTTGCAAAATCAGCGGGATTAAATGACTTTCGGGGTGATGATCTTCGCCAATCGAGCCATCCTCAATCGCGCCCGAAGCATTAAAATATCTCAAGCTGACGTAACGGACGCCCTGCGCCGCGCCGACTCTGCGAATTATCATTTCCATTATCAATTTCGAGTCGCCGTAAGGATTGACAGGAAAAGTAGCGTCGTTTTCGTCAATGGGAATTTTTTCGGGCTCGCCGTAAACCGCCGCGCTTGAGCTGAAAATAATTTTATCGACGCCGCTTTCTGTCATTGCCTCAAGCAAAATTTGCATGCCGTAAACGTTGTTGTTAAAATATTTCAGCGGGAGTTTGACGCTTTCGCCCGCCTCAATGAACGCCGCGAAATGAAAAACCGCCTCTATTTTATTCTGGGCGAAAATTTTTTTCAGCGCGTTTTTGTCGCGAATATCGCATTCATAAAATTTCACGGCGGGATTAATCGCGGCGCGATGTCCTTTGCTTAGGTTGTCGGCGATAATAACTTCTTCGCCCGCCGCCAAAAGCTGATAAACCGTGTGCGAGCCGATATAACCCGCGCCGCCGCAAACTAATATTGCCATAAAAAATTTCTCCTCTCAAAAATTTATCAGGAATAATTTATTTCGGAGAAAAATTTTTGTCAACATTGTGCTGAAAAGTTCCTGTAAATTCTTATTGCAAAGTGTAAAAAGTATGATAAAATATTTTTGCTTAGCGCAGGCAGAGAATTCTAACCAAAGGAAGGGAGCAATCCGACAGATGTGGAATTTTTTTGGCGGTTTATCGCATGATATGGGAATAGACCTTGGGACAGCAAATACACTCGTGCACGTCAAAGGTCGTGGGATAGTCCTGCGTGAACCTTCAGTCGTTGCGATAAAAAGTGATACAGGCGAAGTGCTAGCCGTGGGCGAAGAGGCAAAGCAAATGATAGGGCGAACGCCCGGAAATATAGTCGCGATTCGCCCGATGAAAGACGGCGTCATTGCCGATTTCGACGTAACGCAGGCAATGCTCAGATATTTTATTCGTAAAGCAATGAATTCAAAATCTTTTGTGCGCCCGCGAGTTGTTGTGGGAGTGCCGTCGGGCGTCACGGAAGTAGAAAAACGCGCAGTTATCGACGCGGCAACCCAAGCGGGAGCTCGCGATGCTTATCTGATTGAAGAGCCAATGGCGGCGGCAATCGGCGCGGGCTTGCCCGTGGAAGAAGCAACAGGAAATATGGTTGTCGACATAGGCGGCGGCACAACCGAAATTGCGGTAATATCTTTGGGCGGTATCGTCGTGAGCAAGTCAATTCGTATCGGCGGCGATGAAATGGATTCGGCAATAATTCAATATATCAGACGCATGTACAGCTTAATGATTGGCGAGCGCACCGCGGAGGAAATTAAAATCAAAATCGGGACGGCAATAATCACGACAAGTAATGAAAAGTCAATGCAAATACGCGGGCGCGATTTGGTGAGCGGCTTGCCGAAAACTATCGAGGTTAAATCAAGCGAAATTCGCGAGGCATTGGGCGACCCGATTTTTAAAATTGTCGACGCGGTTAAAAGTACGTTGGAAAAAACTCCGCCCGAATTGGCAGCGGATATAATGGATCACGGAATAATGATGACGGGCGGCGGCGCGTTGTTGTCCAACATCGATAAATTAATTTCAAAGGAAACGGGCATGCCGGTAATCGTAGCCGACGACGCGCTGAGTTGTGTCGGCGAGGGAACGGGCAAATCCCTTGAGAATATGAATTTGCTAAAACGAGTAATTATGACTCCCAAAAAATTGAGGAATAATTAGCAAATCGACTTTCAGAAAATAAGACAATGAGCAATAAAGTTCGTAAAGAAAAAAAATCCGGGAAAAAAATTATCGCGCTGATTTTTGTATTTGTCAGCGTGTTTTGTTCTGTCTTTTTCGCGGCGCGAGGCAGATTTTCCACAACCGTGACGAACGGCGTCGCAATGTCGATTATGTCGCCTTTTCAACGCGCTTTTTCTTGGGTGGGCAGTCAGTTGGCTTTTGTGAAAAATACTGTCGTGGAAATTTCTCACCTGCACGAACAGAATAAACAACTCCGCGAAGAAGTTGAAATTTTGCGGGCGCAGAATTTAACGGCGAGTGAATACGCCTCGGAAAATCAGCGGCTGAGAAATTTATTGGGATATAAACAATCCGCAATTCAATTCGATTTAGTTGCGGCAAGCATCATAGGGCGCGAATCGGCGTCGTGGTCGAGCGTGATTTTAATTAACCGCGGAACTTTTGACGGCGTGGCAAATAATATGGCGGTCGTGACGGAAATGGGTTTGGTCGGGCACGTCATGGAGGCGGGCTTGAATTCTTCAAAAGTTCAGCTTCTACTCGACCCGCGCTCTTCGGTCGGCACTTTGATTCAGCGTCCCGAATCGCGAGTTGCTGGAATTGTCGAGGGCGATATAAAAAATCCAAATTTCCCGAAGATGGTTAATATCCCGAAGGATTCAGACGTTCAAGTTAATGACATGGTTGTCACATCGGGCTTTGGCGGCGTTTATCCCAAGGGACTTGTCGTCGGGAAAATTATCGAGATTCATAACGAGGAAGGCGGGCTTTTGAAATACGGCGTGATTGATACTTCGGTTGACTTCCAAAAGTTGGAGGACGTTGCTATAATTGTGGCGTCGCGAGAGGCTCCGCCCGAACCCATTCAACCGCCGCCACAAACTCCCGGCACCGAGACCGACCCTCACGAGACAGCTGAAAAACTTCAGGCGGCGCAACAGCAAATTCAAGAGGCACAACAACAAATTCAAGAGGCACAACAGCAACAACTTCAAGAAGCGCAACAGCAACAATTTCAACAAACGGAAAATTCGGAGGCGGCGCGATGAGAATTATCGGGCTCTGGGCAATGTTGCTGATTTTGTTTTACGCTCTGCAAACTTCGCTTTTGACGTTCATAAATTTTAACGGATTCAGCGCGAATTTAATGTTGCTGTTGACAGTTTCAATCGCGTTTCTGCGCGGACATAAGTACGGAGTTTTTTTCGGATTTATGGCGGGAATTCTGCAGGATTCAACGACAGGAAGTTATTTCGGCTTGGCGACTTTCAGCTACATGACGATAGGATTTATCTTCGGGAAATTTTCAGTCAATCTTTTCCGAGAACAATCACTTTTGCCAGTGATAAGTTCATTTCCCGCGCTGGCAATTCATTTCGCGATAACCATAGGTTTTTTATTTTTGCTCGACCGGCAAGTTGACTTAGTGAAATTTTTACACGAGGACTTTTGGCCGGTGGCGATAATGCAGATTGTACTTGCCTATCCAGTGCACAGGATTGTTATTGAGCTTAACGAATACGCAAAAAAAAGACACTAGGAGGTTTTTTTATGAAGATAAGCGAACAGGACATTAAAACGGTGGCGAGTTTGTCGCGGCTAAGGATTCGCGAGGAAGAAGCGCAAGAGGTTATCTTTCAGCTGAACAGGATTTTGACATACGTTGAGAACCTGCAGGAAATCGACACGTCACAAATCGAGCCGACGACTTATGCGCTACCAATGCAAAATGTTTTTCGCGAAGACAAAGTTAAGCCGTCGCTGGACAGAGAACTTGCGCTGTCAAATGCGCCGCTCAAAGAGGACGGATATTTTAAAGTTCCGCGAGTTTTGGAGGTTTAGTTATGAAAAAACTTATCAGTGCGTCACTCTTGGCAGGAGTTTTGCTTTTTAACACGACGACAACAACGGCGGCTCCCGCGCAGGACAAAGAGACGATTTATCAGGTTGCATTGCTTCAATCTTTGGCAATGGGTTATTTCGACGGCTCAATCAGCGTCAAGGATTTAAAAAAGCACGGCGACACGGGCATTGGCACTTTCGAGGGGCTTAACGGGGAAATGATTGTCCTTGACGGCGTTGTTTATCGCGCAAATCAAGACTGTGAGATAAACGTTATGGGCGACAAGGAAAAAGTTCCTTTTTCTAACGTCACGTTCTTTGATAAAGATTTTTCCGTCAAGCTTAGCGACGTTCCCGACAAAGCCGCGCTGGAAAAGATTTTAAATGAGCAGCTCGACAAAAAGGGTCGCAATAGTTTTTACATGGTGAAACTTTCTGGCGACTTCAATGAAATTCTCGTTCGCAGTGAGAGCGGGACAAAGGAACCTTATCCGACTTTGGTTGAGGCATTGAAAACGCAAAAAGAAATTTCGCCCCAAAATATCAGCGGCACGATTGTCGGCTTGTACTGCCCCGATTTTATGAGTTCGCTTAATTCGGTGGGTTGGCACTTCCACTTTATTTCCGCTGATAAAAAAATCGGTGGACACGTCTTGGATTTGAACTTGAAGAGCGGCGAGGCGCAATTAGATAAAACCGATAAATTTTCAATGGGCTTGCCGAAGAAGAAAAATTTCCACGCGCTGAATTTCAATCAAGATTTGAAAGAAGACATTCGCAAGGCTGAACAGGATAGCCAACACTAGGAGGTAAAAAAATTTGGCACTATACAATAAAACGGCGCACGAACTGCACGAACTTTTAAAGACTAAAAAAATTTCTGCGGCGGAGCTGACTGCCGATATTTTTTCGCGCATTGACGAGGTCGAAAATAAAATCTGTGCTTATCTGGAAATTACTCGCGACAAGGCGACGGCGGACGCTAAACTAGTCGACGAAAAAATTTCTCGCGGCGAAAAAATTTTCCCGCTTGAGGGCATTCCCTGCGCGATTAAGGATAACATTTGCACCAAGGGCATTAAGACAACTTGCGCGTCGAAAATCCTTGAAAATTTTGTCCCGCCTTACGACGCGACCGCTTATAAAAAACTCGCCGCGCAGGATGTAATTTTAATCGGCAAAGCTAACCTTGATGAATTTGCAATGGGCGGCTCAACCGAAAATTCCGGCTTTTATACGACGCACAACCCGCATAATTATGACTGCGTGCCGGGCGGTTCGTCGGGCGGAAGTGCGGCGGCGGTTGCAGGCGGCGAGGCGATTTTTTCTCTCGGTTCCGATACAGGCGGCTCAATTCGTCAACCTGCAAGTTTTTGCGGCGTAGTCGGATTCAAGCCTACTTACGGCAGAGTTTCGCGCTACGGACTCGTTGCCTTTGCCTCGTCGCTCGACCAAATTGGTCCTTTAACTCGCGACGTCACGGACTGCGCTTTGGTTTTAAATGCGATTTGTGGACATGACGAAATGGATTCAACTTCGACCGCCGCGCAGGTTCCCGACTTTACAAAAAGTTTGATTGCCGACGTCAAGGGCTTGAAAATCGGCTTGCCTAAAGAATATTTCGTTAAAGGTATCGACGCTGAAGTTGAAACTGCCATTCGCAACGTCGCGAAAAAATTCAAGGAGCTCGGCGCGGAAATTGTCGAAATAAGTTTGCCGCATACCGAATACGCCATTGCAACTTATTATCTGATTGCGCCCGCCGAAGCCGCCACAAATCTTGAACGCTACGACGGAGTAAGTTACGGGGCACGGGTTGACGGCGCGGATGTTGTTGAAATGATGACCAATACGCGAACAGAAAAATTCGGCGCGGAAGTCAAACGCCGCATTATGATTGGTAACTACGCCTTGAGCGCGGGCTATTACGACGCTTATTATCTCAAGGCTTTGAAAGTTCGGACGCTGATTCAAAAAGATTTTACCGACGCTTTCAAAAACGTTGATTTGATTCTCACTCCGACGACTCCCAATGCCGCATTTAAAATCGGCGAAATGTCTTCTGATCCGCTCAAAATGTATTTGCAGGATATTTGCACAGTTCCCGTAAATTTGGCGGGTCTGCCCGGCATATCTGTTCCCTGCGGCGTCAACAAGAATAATTTGCCACTCGGCTTTCAATTAATCGGCAAAGCTCTTGACGAAGCGACAATTTTGCG
>CAMNEX010000037.1 GCA_946536825.1 uncultured Selenomonadales bacterium
GCGCCGGGAATATGCCCCGCCTGATAAAAACTTATCGACATGCGCGGCAGAGGAATTTTTTGCAGGAAAGTGACGCTGGAAATATTTTTTTCAATGCGATTAAATTTTTCTTCCAACTGCGCGGATAAAATTTCTCGCGTTAAGTCCGTCATATAAACCGCGGCGCGTTCGTTGAGCTCCAAAAAGTCGGGGAGCGCGGCGCAGTGATCTAAATGCGCGTGCGACAAAAAAACATGCGACACTTGATGAAAATCTTGCAGATAGGGCGTTTCGAGCAACTCGGAAAATTTCGGCGTGAATTTTATTCCCCGCGTCAAGCCGCAACCGCAATCCAGCAAAAGATTATTTTCGCCGAGTTTCAAAAAGTAACAGCTCGCTCCGACTTCTTGCGCTCCGCCCAGCGGCATGAAAATTATTTTTCCGCTCGTCAAGTTTTTCACCTCCGTCTTTATGATAGCAAAAAAAGGATTAAGGGAAAAGGGATAGGAATAAGTTTTTTAATTGGGAATGGAACTTTTCCCTTTTATGTGATATAATCGCAAAAAATTTTTGGAGAGTGATTGACATGTTTGGAATAGGCGTGCCCGAACTTGTTTTAATTTTGATTATCGGTTTGGTTGTCTTCGGACCTGGAAAATTGCCGGGCGTCGGCAAAGCCCTCGGACAGAGCATTAAAGAATTTAAGCAAGCTAATTCCGACGATAAAACCGTTGACGTAACCGAACAGAAAAAAATCGACGCGGAGAAAAAATGACCGAACAAGAAAAAAATTCCGCGCAGGAAGTCCCGCCCGAAGATGATGGCACTATGTCTTTGACCGCGCACCTTGAGGAGCTTCGCTCGCGAATTATAAAAGCGTTGGTAGCGGTTGCCGTCGGAAGTTGCATCGCGTGGTTTTTTCTCGACGAAATTACAAATTGGTTGGTTCAACCCGTCGGCAAACTCTATTATATGAAACCCGGCGAGGCATTTTTCACATATCTGAAAATCGACATTACGGCGGGATTTTTAATTGCCCTGCCGATAATTTTTTATCACGCGTGGCAATTTTTCCTGCCCGCGCTCACACGCGGCGAACGCGCTGTTTTGGGAATTTTGGTGCCCGCGTCGGTGATTTTATTTTTCGTCGGCTTGGCGTTTTCGTTTTTCTTGATTATGCCGACCGCACTAAAATTTTTTATGGGCTTCGGCGAAGAGTCGGAAAATCTTCAAGTCATGTTTTCGTTCGGGAATTATTTCGACTTCGTGATAATGTTCGTCTTGCCGTTCGGCTTTGTTTTCGAGTTGCCGCTGATAATAATTGTGCTCGGCAAGCTGGGAATTCTAACCAGCGAATGGCTGGGAAAATATCGCCGCTACGTATTTTTCTTTTCGTTCGTAATCGGCGCACTTGTCACTTCGCCCGATATCTTTACTCAAGTTGCCGTCGCAATCCCCGTGATTTTGCTTTATGAAGTCGGCTATTTAGTCGTGAAATATATTTTAAGGCGGTGAAGTTTTTGGCTTACAAAGATTTGCGAGAATTTATTGACGTGTTGGAGAAAAAAAATTTGCTCAAGCGCATAAAAGTTCCCGTCGACGCGGAACTTGAGATAACCGAGATAACCGACCGCGTCTCTAAGTTCAAAGACAGCCGCAACGTCGCTTTGCTTTTTGAAAATGTTCGCGGCTACGATATGCCGGTTTTAATGAATGCGTTCGGAAGTTACGAGCGAATGGCTCTTGCGCTCGGCGTGGAAAAATTGGACGACGCCGCGTACGATATTCGCGAAATCATGAAGTTGCCTTATCTGTCGTTCAAAAATCGCTCCAATATTTTTTCTATCGTCTCGACTGCGCACAAGGCGATTAATTTTCCCAAGTACGTGAGAAATGCTCCCTGTCAGGAAGTCGTCGAAGTCAATCCTTCGCTGGATAAAATTCCAATTTTAAAATGCTGGCCGAAGGACGGCGGAGCCTTCGTGACGTTGCCGCTTGTCTTTACAAAAAATCCCAAAACCGGCAAGCGCAATGTCGGCATGTACCGCTTGCAAAAATACGATTCGCGGACGACAGGTATGCATTGGCATATTCATAAAAACGGCGCGGAAAATTTCCGTGACGCAAAAACTTTGGGCGAAAATAAAATCGAGGCGGCAGTTGCAATCGGCACCGACCCTGTTGTCACCTACGCCGCAACCGCGCCCCTTCCCCGCGACGTTGACGAAATGGTTTTCGCGGGTTTCTTAAGGAAAAAGTCCGTCGAGCTCACAAAATGCAAAACCGTTGATTTGGAAGTTCCTGCAACTGCGGAAATTATTTTGGAAGGTTACGTTTCAACCGACGAGCTCCGCCGCGAAGGACCTTTCGGAGATCACACAGGTTACTATTCGCTTGCGGACGATTACCCGGTTTTCCACGTGACTTGCATTACGCACAGAAAAAATCCGATTTACTTCGCGACCGTAGTCGGCAAGCCGCCTATGGAAGATTGTTACATGGCTAAGGCGACCGAAAGAATTTTTCTGCCGCTCCTGCAACAGCTCTTGCCTGAAATTATCGATATTAACATGCCGCTTGAAGGCGTCTTTCATGATTGCGTGATTGTCTCGATAAAAAAAAGTTTCCCCATGCACGCCCGCAAAGTTATGCACGCGCTGTGGGGTTTGGGGCAAATGATGAACGTTAAAATGATTGTCGTCGTTGATTCGCATGTTGACGTTCAAAATTTGAGCGAGGTTGCGTGGCGCGTTTTTAACAACATTGACGCCGAACACGATTTGGAAATTGTTCACGGACCGCTTGACGTTTTGGATCACTCGTCGCCCTTCGCGAAGTGGGGCGCAAAACTCGGCATTGACGCGACAAAAACTTGGGCGGAAGAAGGACACCTGCGCGAGTGGCCTGACGAAATCGAAATGTCGCCCGAAGTCAAAGCGCGAGTAAATTTAATCTGGAATTCTTTAGGATTGGAATAAAAAAATATCCCGTCGAAAAGCTCGGCGGGATTTTTTATTGCAAAAAATTATTTCAGTCTTCGATAATGTAAGCCTTGAGAATTTCGCCGTAATAGGCAACGTGCGGTTCGGAATGCGCTGTATTTTCAACATAAAATTTGCTGAAGCGCGGCGAAATTTCTTTAATCGGTTGAAGTTGGCTAAACACAACGCGACACTCCAAAGTTAAAGGCAACTCCTTGATCGCGGGCGGACGAACAATATCCGCCTCAACCAAATGAACGCCCGCCTTTGCAAGCTTATCCATGTCGCGCCCGGACTTACTGCCGCAAATCCCGATAGCTTTAGCCGCCTCCTTGGAAAGTTCGCCGTAAGGTGCGCAGATTGTAAATTCGCCCGTGCGCTCAATAAGTTCGTAAGTAAAACGACTGGTGCGAACATACGCCGCGAAAATCGGGACGCCCCATTCAATGCCGATTGTCCCCCAACCGATTGTCATTGCATTGACGCAATCTTCCGCCTCGCTCGTCAAAAGTATTCCGGTGGGCAGTGCCTTAAAAATGTCGCTTGCGTAATCGAACGGATTAATTTCCTTCTTCAAAATAATTACCTCCGAAATTTTTTATTCGATAAAAAGTTTTTTGAACATCTCAATGAAATTTTTGCAGGCAGTCGAGAGCGTCTGATTTTTGCGCCAAGAAACAACCGTATGCGTCGTCATTTCGGGTTCGATAATCCGCTTGTAAATTAAATCGCCGTCCGTCAAAAGTCGTTTGCTTGAAACCGGTATCATTGCCGCGCCGAGATTCATTTTTACCATAAGCAAATCCTGAACAATGCTGTCCGAGACGCAAATAATATTCGGGTCGAAGTTAAGTTTTTTGCAAGCGGCAATGAAATTTGTTTTCCAACGCAGAGGAATTATCAGCGGTTTGTTTTTAATTTCTTCAAGGCGAATTGTATCTGCGTCCGCGCCGCAAACATTTTTTGAATTCATAACCATGACGAGCGGTTCATTGGGCAGGACGAGCAATTCATACGCCATATTGTCGACCTGCGTGCGCGTGATTGCAATTTCGATAAGGCGGCTGTCCAAAAGTTCAATGATTCTTGCGCCTTCCGCCTCCCAAATCTCGAAAGTCACTTCGGGATAAATCTTACGAAATTCGGAGATTAAATCCGGCAGAATCATTGCGCCCGACGTCGTGATTGTCCCGATACGAATTACGCCTTTGGAGCCGTTGCCGATTTCCTTAATCTCGCGAACTGTGCCGTCAACCATGCCCAAAATACTTTCAACGCGACCGTAAAGAAGTTGCCCCGCTTCTGTGAGTCTGATTCGGCGTGAACCGCGCTCAAAAAGTTTCACGTGCAAATTTTCTTCGAGGTGTTTCATCTGCCGACTGAGTGCGGGCTGTGCAACTCCCAACCGTTGCGCCGCGTGGCTGATATTGCCCTCTTCAACGATGGCGAAAAATGCTCGCATGTCTTTAATGCCGATTGTTTGTCCCATTTCGTTAAATCATCCTCCGTTAAAGATTTTTTCGCACTGCAATTCAAAACTTAAATATATTATAACACATACCGCCGCAAATGGTATAGTTCAGATAACATAAATTTGCAAGTTTTTGCCGACAAGATTATAATGCTAAAAAAAATTTTGGAGGAGATATTTTGAAGAGGATTCGTACACGTTTTGCGCCGAGCCCGACAGGTTACATGCACATTGGGAATTTGAGGACGGCACTTTATGCTTATCTTTTTGCGAAGTCGCAAGGCGGCGATTTCATTTTGCGGATTGAGGACACCGACCGCGCCCGCTACGTTGCCGACGCCGTCGAATTTATCGAACGGACGCTTGCCGCCGCGAAAATTATTCCCGACGAAGGACCTCATCACGGCGGAAATTTCGCGCCTTACGTCCAAAGCGAGCGCATGGACATTTACAAAAAATACGCCGAACAACTTGTCGAGAGCGGGCACGCTTATTACGAGGAAAGTGAAAATGGCGTTGCAATTCGTCAAAAAATGCCCAAAACCGGCGAGACAACTTTTTTTGACGTTTTGCACGGAAATATTACAATCGCAAACTCCGAGCTTGAAGACCAGGTTTTATTGAAAAGCGACGGCATGCCCACTTACAATTTCGCTAACGTCATTGACGATCATTTAATGGAAATTTCGCACATAATCCGCGGCACGGAATTTATCACTTCGACGCCCAAACATGTTTTGCTTTACGACTTTTTCGGTTGGGAGTTGCCGACTTTTATTCACCTCGCGCCGGTTATGGGCAAGGCGGCGGACGGCACCGTTTCCAAACTCAGCAAACGCCACGGCGCAACGAGTTTCAACGATTTAATTGAGGCGGGTTATTTGCCCGAAGCGATTACAAATTACGTTGCACTTTTGGGTTGGAGTCCGAAAAATTCTTGCCAAGAAATTTTTTCCATGGAAGAGCTGATTAAAAATTTCAGCCTCGACGGCTTGAGCAAATCGCCCGCCGTGTTCGATTACGCAAAACTCGATTGGATGAGCGGCGAATATTTCAAGGCAATGAGCGACGAAGATTTTGCCTGCGCGGCAGAAAAATATTTTGCCGACTTCGACGCGCCGAGAAAAATTTTCCTTGCAAGTCTGCTGAAAACTCGCGTCACAAAACTTTCCGATATTCCCGACATGATTTCTTTCCTGAAAATTTTGCCGCCGTTCGACGCGGAACTTTTCACCAACAAACGCAACAAAATTACGCCGGAAAAATCTGTTGAGATACTCGCGCCCGCAATAAAAATTCTTGAGCAAGTCGACGATTGGACGCTTGAAACACTCAACGAAAAAATTTCGGCGTTCGTTCAAGAATCGGGCTTGAAAGTCGGGGCAGTCATGTGGCCTCTTAGAATCGCGCTTTCCATGCAAAAAGTTACACCGGGCGGCGTCACGGAAATTTTATATCTGCTCGGCAAAAAAATTTCGCTAGCTCGACTCGACGACGCGTTGAAAAATCTGCGCGGATAAAAATTCTGCTTGATACTTCTAACAAAAAAAATACCCGCTCAAAACGGCGGGTTAATTTTTTTTCGGCGGAAAATTAATCGTACATATTTTCTATAAAAATTCCTTCGTAAGTCGGTTTAGGTTTCGGAATTTTTTCGGGCGCGGAAAATTTTTCGGGCAAAATTATTTCGCGGAGCGCATCGACCGCTTCTATGACCGATTTAAAAATATTTTCTCGCGAATCGTCGCGCCATTTAATATCTTTGCTCCTGACGAAAATTTTCAGTGCGTCAAATGTGACTGCGCCGAGATTTGCCAGCTGAATCATCAATGCCAAATCCGCTGAATCGTGCTTTTCTTTCCTTTGCAGTCGTGACAAAATCGCTTGAAATATTTGTGGGTGAAACGTGACGCCACCGCGAATTGAACAGGGCACCTTTAACAAATTTAATCGGCTCGCCCGCGTGAATTCCTCGAAGGTGTCTTCTTCGTCGGGTGAAGGCAATTTTATCGACACGCCCGCTTTAAATCGCCCGAATTCAAGCCCGCCGATATTTTCTTCAAGACTTTTGACCTCAAGGGAAATTTTTTCGCTGATAACATTTTCATAAGCTTTGCGTTGCGGCTCGCTCAAACAAAATTTATACCAAATGCCGCTCCTTGTCTCCGCTGTCAATTTCGACAAATTTATTTCCTCGGCAAAGAAAAAAGCGTCGCCGATTTTGACAAGCCCTTCCGTCAAGAAAATTTCTTTGCCGCGCTCAACGAAATTGAGACCGCTGATTATCCCGTCGCCGTAATCAGAAAACATCAGCCGCAAAAATTCTCGCGGAAATTTTTCAATCGCCCGAAGTTGCGTCGCCGTCAATATCGAACGCCGCTCAAAGCGCAATTCTTTTCTGTTCAGCATAAAATCACCTATTTATCGCCGTTAAAAAACGTCTGAAGATTTTCGTCCTCGTAACTTTCAAAGCGTCTCTTTTTCGGCAACCAATATTCCGTGGCACCGTCCTCGCTTATGTCTACGCCAATTTGATAAATGTTAAAACCGTAGCCGCTTTTGGCGTCGAGCGCGGCAAGGCAGAAAATCGGCTGAACTTTTCCATTGTAAACCGGCAATTTAACGTCCTGGAGTTTGTCGCCGATTTCCTCCTCCAAAATTTCTTTGCTGAAAGTTGTTTCGTTGCTCATTATTTTAAGGAGCTCCGGCAAAGTAAAATTCTCCGCGTCGGAGCTTTTGTCGAAGTGATAAGGAATTTCCCTCCGCTCAATGCGGTCGTTTTCGCCGCGCACTAAAAATTTCGTGTCGGCAGTTTCTATCGGGAATTTTTTTAAATACAAATGTCCGTCGCGTCCGAGCAAAATTTTTTCGTCCTTGTTAATAACATTGTTCACCGAGTAAATTCGGCGATTGTGGCTCGCTTGGATAATCGCTTTGTATTTGCCCAGAGCTTTGGCGTCGCGAACGTATTCAATGCTACCGAGAATGCAATATTTTTTCAAAACAACGCTGTCGACTTGCTCCAAACTTTTCGATTCGCCGCGGTTTTGGGGAATTCTCATGTACTTGCCCGGCACAAATTCTTTGAACAAGTCGCGGAATTTATTTATCTTGCAGGATTGCCCGCTCAGCTGATATTTATAATTCATCAGATTAGTATCGCCGTAATGATTCAACAGCGTTTTCAAAAGGTCATAGAGGTCCGGCAGAAGTATGCGGACAATTTCGCGAATGGTTATTTCCACGCCGTCCATCGGGTCGCTTTGATTTTGAAGTCGCCCGTCAACGCGAACGCTCAAATAATATTCTTCGGGACTGCGCACAAAAATTTTTTTATCCTTCTCAAAATCGACGTTTACCAAATTTGATTTGAAAAACTCAATCTTAATCGCTTCCGCCAACTGCCACAGATAATAGAAATTGCGCTTGACTTTTATTCGCTCGTTTCTCATGCGATATTCGGCAAATTTCGTCGGGATAAATTCTTCCTCGGCGTCGTAACTTGTCTGGAACTTTTTGTAAATCTTGTCTTTGTTCGAGTAATGATAATCTATCTGGCTTAAAATATCGTCGTCATCTTCGGGAATCAATTCATGCATTGGTAAATTTTCGTTGCGCTTTAAATTCGCGGCGATTTTCATTTTGAGCATTTGCAAAATCCTGTAGGTTATGTTGTTGCCGCCGAAATTGGAATCGCAACTCTCAAAATCCGTTTCCAATTTCAAGACGGGCCAATCGCCGCCCTGCTCAATCGAATAATCGCAACTCGCCAAATCGGTCGTGCCGCCGCCGCAATCCAATACCAAAATTTTCCCGGAAGTCTTGTCGCCTTTTTGGATTTTTTTTGCAATGTAATGATAAACAGATGCTAAGCCCTCGTCCAAACTGTTTTTATCGACTTTGTAACCGCAGGGCGCGAAAATTTTTTCCATTTCGTTGAGGAATTTCACGCGGAGTTTAACGGGCGCGGTCATGTGCAGATTTTTAAATTTCAACTTGTACTGTTGCTCCGCCGTCGCAATGACGTACAGCAAATAATCTTTTAAAATTTCGCGCCGCGTTATTGTGGCAATCTCGCGCCCGTCGGTAACTTCCTCCTGCGTGTCGAGCGAATTTATCCAGCGTTTTATCTCGTAAAAAACTGTCGCCTTCGTGTTGTAGCCCGCCGCTATAATTTCCCGTTTCGCCTCGTAGCCGTGCTTGAAAGTTACAATTCCGTCGCGACAGCTGTCCACATAAACAATCGTCGGCAAAACTTCGCTGAAAATACTTTTGTCTTGAGTCACGTCGCGGAAAGTTACCTGATCCGGCAAGCCGTCCTTAGTCAAGTCATAAGTTCCCGCCGTCGTGTTTGAAGTCCCGAAATCTATGCAAAGCGGTTTGTCCGTAACTTCGAGTTCGCGATATTTGGCGTCAAATTCCATTGTCCAAACTTCGCCGCTGTAACTCTCGGCGAGATTTTGTGACATCGGGCGCGAAAAAAATTTCTCCGACTCCGCGGGGAAAAATACCGCTAAAAATTTTATGCGCTTGAGAAATTTTTCCGGCTTAATCCTGTTCCAATCAAAAACCAAATGCGGCACGGAAATTTTAACGCCGTGTTCAGTGACCATTCCGTCTTCAAAATGCCCGATTGCCGCTATCTCGTCCTCAAGCGTGGCGATTGCAACCAAGCCACGATAAATTTCCCGGTCGTCGGGAATGTTCAAATAAAAATTATCCTTGACCGTGACGGAATTGCCCTCAAAAATTTTCAGCGTTTCGGCAATGTCGAAAGAATCTTCAACCGAAATTTTTTGCGCGGCGTTGTAAATCGCCTGCATTTGCCCGAACGTCACTTTTGCAATCGTTTTATTTTCGGCGGGCGGCGCGGCAATTTTTTTCTCAGGGAAGTTCACAAAATTAATCACGTGGAAAAACAGCGGCAGATACTGTTCGCGGAGCAACGCCATAAATCTGTTTAAATCGAATTCAATTCCCGAAACTTCAAGCGTACTTTTGACGAAATCGCGGACAATTTTACCTTCGGGAATTTTTTCTTCGCTCAAATTTTGCCTAAGCTCCGCCGCCGAAGTGATTTGCCGAAATTCCTCCGGCAAAAGATTCGCCACTTTGGAGAAATCTACTTCGACTGCGCCGCTGAAATTCGGAAAAACTTCCGCGAAATCTTCTTGATTGATCTTCGCAACTTCTTCAATGCGATTTATAATTTCGGGCGTCACTGCGGCGCGAGTCGCTTCGGGATAGACGCCGAACACGTGGAAGAATAACGCCATTGCCCTGTTTTTATTCAACTTGCCGAGCAATTCGTTATTGCAAGCGGCTCCCAATGCCTTCGCGCAGGTTTTGAAGACCTGCCGCAAATCAATCGTGTTGAGCGTCTTTAAAGCGGCGTAAACGTCTTCATCAGTCGTCATCTTGTCAAAATTCCCGTCGGTTTCCTTGGCGATAATTTTTTCAATCTTGGCAACCTCAAGACGCTGTTTATTTGCGGCAAGGCTCGGAACTATTTTTTTTGCGTCGTCAAGGACGTTGTCGTTTTGCAATGATTCTTTGAAAGACGGCATAAAATTTCACCTCGATTACAAATTTTCTTTAGTCAGCGCGTCTATAACTCGCTCAAAAATCGCTGTGAGTTCGGACATATTTTCTATTACAAAAGAATTTTTCGCGCCAACCATTTCGTCCAGGAAATTTTTATCAAAGCCTTTGCCGACGCCGATTGCAATTATTTTAATACCTTTTCTGCGCAAATCACCGGCATAAGCAACGGTCGGACGCCTCTCGTCGGGATAACCGTCGGTGACAAGCAACGCAATTTTTTGGCGCGTGGAATTTTCGAGTTCGCCATTTGCCATTCTCAAAGCCGAAACCATTTCCGTTGAGCCGCCCAAATCAATTCGCGCAAGTTGCTTTGTCAAAGCCGCCTTATCGCCTGTCAAGTGGCAGAACATGCGCGGCGAGCTGTCGAAACTCATCAAAGCCAATCTGTGAACGCTCAAATCAATCATTTCGTTTATCAGCTTACTGCAGGCATTTTTCGCTTGAGAAATTCCGTCGTACATACTGCCCGAAGAATCAAGCATAAGCACCATATCAATCGGCGACGTATTCGCGCTTTTTTCGGAAGGTCTTGCGTTTTTGTCAATCTCAACCTCTTTGTAATTGTTGCTGTCTTGATAATCTATCACGGTGACTTTAAGTCTTTGGTCTTTGGTGTACTCGAATTTGACGCCGACTTTGGTTTTGCCCTTGGGCGCGGGCGGAAGATTTTTCAAAATCAGCGAGCCGCGAGAACGTTGACGATCTAAATCGCGCGTGCCTTCTTCGGCGGCTTCGTAAACCTCCACTTCGATCTGCGTTTGATTATCGGCAGTCGTGATATATTCTTGAATTTTTGACTCACAGGGATAGGGCGTGTCCTTCTCAAGGATTTTGTCGAAAATAAATTTGCCGTTTTTGGTCATAACCTTAATTCCGAGCGAGTGCGCAAGGATACTCTTTATTTCTACGCCTTCGCCTTCGAGCCCGCTACTTTTTGCCTCGGCAACTCGCGCCGCGCCTGAAACAACCAGTTGACTAAGCGGCAAATCGTCGTCGGGCTTAATCCCCAAATCTTTTTCAATGCGTTCCTTAATGTAGGGAATAAAACATGTGCCGCCCGCCAAAATCACATGCCCTATATCCTTGCGCTTGAATCTTTTATTGTCTTTGACGAACTCATTTAGCTGATTAAAAATCCTGTCGAAAAGCGGCTTGCAAGCCCTCTCGAAAGCCTTGCGCGTGAAAACAAAATCCAATTCGTAATTTTTCCCGCCGAGCGTCGTCAAGTTCGGCAAAGTAATCGGGCATTCCGTAACCTCGCTCAATTCCTCTTTAGCGTGCCGCGCCTCGTTTAAAAGCCTGTTCATAAGAGAATTATAATCGGCTTCTTCAAGTCCCGCGCTTTTGTAGTCGGTTAATTTTATGCCGGTATCGTCCTCAATGTGGCGAATAAATTCCTGCTGAACAGCCTTGTCGAAGTCGTCGCCGCCCAATCTGTCGTCGCCGTCAATGGCAATGGCGGTGTAGGTGTGATTGGCGTGATCTGCCTCCAAAACGCTAAGGTCGAACGTGCCGCCGCCGATATCCACGACGAAAACTTTTTTATCAAGATGTTTAGCGTGAACCGCCTCGATTGCCGCCGCCGTCGGCTCCTCAAGAATCCACATGACCTTAAAGCCCGCCGCCGTTCCTGCCTTGCGAGTTTCGTCGCGCTGATTGTCGTTAAAATATGCGGGCACCGTGATAACCGCGCCGATTTCCTCGTTGTCGTCCAAACGCATATTTCTAATCAACCGTTCGCGAACTTCCTTTAAAACTTCGATCGCAACGTCGGTCGGCGTATAAACTCTCTTGCCGTGTTTCCACGTTTTATTGAGTTCAGAATTTCCAATGAAAGTTTTCGCCGAACGAATCATGCGCGAAGGATCCATTGCCCCGCGAGATTGCGCCGGTTGTCCGACTATGACATTATTATTTTTGTCAGTGAAAATCACGCTGGGCAACATTGTCGCGCCGCCCTTAAACTTTAGAAGTTTTTTCTTGCCGTTGACGAAGTAACAAGCAAGAGTATTTGTCGTGCCCAAATCAATTCCTACAACCATTAATTTTCCTCCTAATCTTCGCTATATCGCGGCTTGGATTTTTTTTCTGAAGATGTCGGCTCCTCGGCGGAAGTCAATCCCGCCTCTTTAATCGGCGTCTCGTTTAATTTTCTGCGAATTGCAAGCAAATCACTTTTGACGATTCCTTGAAAATCGCCCGAATTATTTGCGGCAATTTCCGTTATAATGTCGTCGCGCAATTTGTCGATAAGATTTTGCACATTGTCGGAAAGATTTTTGATCTCGCGCTTGAGTTCGTCGTTTTGTTCGCGAAGTTGTTCGTAATTCTCGCGGAGTGTTTGATTTTCTTCAAGCAATCGGAAATTTTCCTCGCGCAAAGAAATATTTTTCGCGTGCCACTCGTTGCCAATGTCCTGCAACGCCTTCAAAATTTCTTTTAAATCTTCAATCCTTTGCAAAATAATTCACCCCGCCAAAAATTTTTGAACTTGAGCGATTTTTCTTTTGAGCTCGCCGATTTCGCCCTGAGATTCGCGCAAACTCAACGCGAGCCTTTGATTAGTTGAATTCAACTTGGAATTTTCGCCGCGCAGATATTCTTTCTCGGATTCAAGATTTCGCCGCGCCTCCTGCGACTTTGCAAGCTCCGAAGAAAGATTTTGCTTCGTGTTTGTCAATTCTTCCAAAAGTTTATGCTTTGTAGTTGTCGCTTCGTCGCTGACTCTTTTTAATTCCGCCAACGCCGAACCTAAATCCGCATGAGCAGTATTAATTTCCTCCTCCATTGCCGACAAAATTCCGTTGCCGATATTAATCAATTCGTTGAAGTCCTCAAGTTGTTCGCTGAAATTTTCTTCCATGATCACCCCTCCAATTTAACAAAGTGCTGTTCGAGAAAATCAAATTCCGATTCGTCGTCGTCGGCATTGCGATATTCCCCGACACGCAAGCGCAAGCGTCCGTCACGCATCATTTTAAGCCGCATAAGCGGCATTTCGTTTTTCTCGTAAAGCGCGGGATTTAATTGCACGCTTTCCAGATAAGCCGCCGCGTCAAAATTCGCCTCGTCGTCAAAAGTTTGATAAAGTTCAATTTTCCAACCCGCCGCGTCAAGTTCCGAAAGTCTAAGCGGCAGATATAAAGTTTCGTAGCCGGCGGGCATATTTTTTGCCAAGCCTTGACGCAAATTTTTTCCGAGCGCAAAACATACGCGGTAAGGAATTGCGTTAATCGTCGTGATAGTCTCACGCTTCTTTAGAAAATGCGCCGCGCCGCCCGCCACCGCCAAATATTTATCTTCGAGCCCGTCATAAAAATCCCCAACGTCTTCAAAATCATAATCCTGCGCGTCAAAAAGTTCACTGCCGAAATAATCTTCAAGCAACGTTCGGAAATAAGGAATTTTCAAGGAGCCGCCCAATGCCCAAATTTTCGTGACGAACGATTTATCAAAGCACTCCTCGCCCTCGGACAATTTATCAAACAAATCATCAAGCAGCGCGATAATTTTTTCGCCGTAGCCTTCGCTCTCAAGCAGGGAGTCAATTTCGGCGCGGTCGAGAAAAATTTTATCGAAATCTTTATTGCTCTCTATATCCTCCGCGCAAATTCTTTCCTCGGATTCTTCCGCGTAAATCGCCTCTTTCATGCGCCGCGCAAAATCCATTTGACAATCATCTTTGTTAATAATATTTGCCCACGTCGCATCTAAAATCGCTTCGTACTTGGGCTTAAGAATTTTTTCTAAAATATCTTTGTCAATATCAAGCCCGCCGAGTTTAAGCCCCGCCGCCGCCAGCTCATGAATTTCGTTACCCGTGATTTTTATTATGCTGACATCGAGCGTTGAGCCGCCCAAATCGAACACGACGTTAAAAGAATCGTTCAGAGTTTTTGCCGCGAACATCGACGCGAACGCCTCATTGATAACCCCGTCGACTTGAAAGCCCGCATTGCTCGCCGCCTCGACAATCTGTTGACGCTGATTTTTCGTAAAGATAACGGGTACCGTCACGACTGCGCGGGCAATATCGCCTTTGGAAAGTCTTTGCGTTGCCATGTCGTAAATTTTTTTAAAAATATCTCCGACAACTTCGGGCGCGGTTACCTCACGATTCAGCGCGGAAATAAATTGCCGCCAATCCTTTTGTTCAAGCTTGCGTTTCAAGCCGATAATCAAATTTTCGGGCTCCATAATCCCTCTGTTCAGCGCGGCTTGCCCGATAATTTTTTGAACGGAATCATCTTCTTTGCTTTTGCTGTAATAAACGGCGGTGGGCGTATGAAAAGAACCGTCGTCGTTGCTGTTTAAGCGGATGCCATAAAATCTTCTCTCGTCGAAGCGAACGCATTTCAAATTGCACGCGCCGAAGTCAATCCCGTAAAAAAATTCTGCCATGCTCACACCGCCTTGTAAATGTTCATGACGCCGGAATATTGCAAAACTTTTTGCTCGCCGAATTCGTCAAGATAATTTATTCGATAGGGCAGGCGTTCAATTTCCTTGATTGTTTCCGATAAATTTTTGTCGTCGGTCTTTATCACTTGCGGTTTCATGTTTTCGTAATCTTCGGCTTTAGCTTTTCGGCGGGCAGTTGTGTTGACGTTGTAAATCCCGCAACGTGTCAGGTATTCATTCACCTTGCCGAGCAAGCCCGAATAAAATTTTTCCGAATTTTTCGGAGCGCGTTTTATCGCAATGAGAACGTTATCAAAAATTATTCGCTGGAAAAGCTTAAAATATTTCGCCGTAATGTTTTCGCTAAGTTCCTCGTCGTCCAAGTCGTTGATTTTCAATTTGTCGATGAATTTTTTGACTTCCTTGACGTGATTGTCGAGGAGCTTTTGAAATTTTTTACTCGTCTCGGAGGGATTAGCCTTCAAATATTTTTCAATGTCGCTGACGTTCAAAGCCTGTTTAATTTGCTCGGAAATTTTTTCGCGCTCGTTAGAAATGAAAATGTCCTTTTGTTCGGGCAGGAAGAAAATTTTTTCGGGCGGTTCGTCGGGTGGTGGCGGGGAAATTAATTTTTCGACAATGGCTTTTAATTTCTCAAGCTCCTGCAAAATCGCCGCGTTAAATTGGCGCAAATTAAAAATTTCTTTCTTGAGTAAATCAGTTTCAGCGGACTGCGCGGGAGATTGTTT